>USEW01000050.1 GCA_900553845.1 uncultured bacterium | reverse complement strand
AACTGTTAAAAATTTTATAAAATATTTAAAAGAATTTAAAACGCAAAAAGAAACAAATGATGAAAATAATTTTAAAAATATAAAAAATACAGATATAAAATTTTTAAAAGGCGTAGGTCCTAAAATTGCATATTATTATTATAAACTTGGGATTAACACAATTAATGATTTAATAACTTTCTATCCCAAAAAATACATTGACTATACCCTTTTTAAAACTATTTCAGAACTTAATGAAGGTGAACTTTGTACAATTAAAGCAACCGTTACATCATTTTCTATGTTTACTTCAAAAAAGAATTTGACAATTGTTAAAGTTACCTTAAAAGATGAAACCGGCACAATAGTATTAAATTATTTCTTTAAACAAAATAATAAATATCTTTCTAACAAATATCGAAATGATTTTAAAAAGGGATTAACATTTATAATAAGCGGAAAAGTTAAATTTGACAATTATAATGGTAAATATACATTTGAAAACCCAAAAACCGAACCATATATTGTAAGTTATGATAATGAAACAAAAGGCAAAATTTCACCTGTGTACCCATTATGTGAAAATTTAAGTGAGGCAGCTTTAAAAAGAGGAATTGAAACTGCACTTGATACATACCAGGGGCAAATTCAAAATATTGTACCTGGTTATTTAGCAAAAAAATACAATTTTTTATCACGATATGAAGCGATAAAAGAAATTCATAATCCAACAAATTCGTATACACTTGAAGCAGCAAGAAATACTCTTGTTTATGAAGAATTATTTTTATTTGAACTTAAAATAGCACAGTATCGAAATGATATTAAAAATAATAGCATATTAAAATTTAATATAAAGGAAAATAGTTTAGTAAATAAGTTTATTAATAGCTTGCCTTTTGAATTAACAAATGCACAAAAAAATGCAATAAATGAAATAATAAATGACTTAAACAGTCAAAAGCCAATGAGACGTATGCTTGAAGGAGATGTTGGTTCAGGAAAGACAGTTGTTGCGTGTATAATGCTGCTTGCTGCAATTGAAAACGGATATCAAACAGCAATAATGGCTCCAACTGAGATTCTTGCACGACAACATTATAATAATTTTATAAAATGGCTTTTACCAATGGGTGTAAGTGTTAGTCTTCTTTTAGGTTCAACAAGTCAAAAAATGAAAAAAGAAATCAAACAAGGACTTTTAAACGGACAAATTCAAGTTGCAATAGGCACACACGCTTTAATACAAAATGATGTAGAGTTTTATAATCTTGGAGCCTGCGTAATAGATGAACAACATAGATTTGGAGTAAACCAAAGAAGCAAACTTTCAAATAAAGGTAATACACCGCATCTATTGAGTATGACTGCAACACCAATACCCAGAAGCTTAGCATTAACGTTAAATGGAGACTTAGATATCACAATTATTGATGAACGTCCAAAAGGCAGAAAACCTATTATTACAAGTTTATTATCTCAAAATGGGCGTAAAAAAGCATATAAGTTAATAAAAGATGAAATAAAGAAAAAACATCAGGCATATATTGTCTATCCATTAATAGATGAATCAGAAACAATTTCTGCTCAAGCAGCACAAACTGCAGCTGTTGAACTTCAAGAAGGTGAATTTAAGAATTATAAAGTCGGTTTGTTACATGGAAAATTAAATAATGATGAAAAAGAAAAAGTGATGAAAGACTTTAAAGACGGCTTATATGATATTTTAGTCTCAACAACAGTCGTTGAAGTCGGCGTTGATATTGAAAATGCAACAGTTATGGTTATTGAAAATGCTGAACGTTTTGGACTTGCCCAACTTCATCAACTTAGAGGAAGAGTAGGAAGAAATGATAAACAATCTTATTGTCTTTTAATTTCAAATTCAAATAACGAAGAAACTATTGGACGATTAAATATTTTAACTCAAACAAATGATGGTTTTATTGTTGCTCAAAAAGACCTGGAACTTCGAGGCCCCGGAGAATATATAGGTACAAAGCAAAGCGGTGTTCAAAATTTTAAAATTGCAGATATTATAAAAGATATAAAAATACTTGAAAATGCTAAAAATGACGCATTTGATTTTATAAAAAATTATAAACTTGATGATTTTCCAATATTAAAAGTTGAACTTAATGATGATAATTCAATATTAAAAGCAAATTAAAAAGCCTTATTTAGCTTAGTTTTTCAAGCAAATTATTAAGAAATATTACAAAATATTTATATATTTTATATAAAAAAGGCAATTTTTTTATATATTTTGTGTTTATATAAGTACGAAAGATAAAACAAAAGGAGTTAACAAAATGGCAAGAGTTTTAATTTCAATGCCCGAAGGCTTTTTAGGACAAATTGATAAGGTAGCTGAAAGCGAAAACCGCACACGTTCTGAATTAATTCGTGAAGCACTTCGAGTATATATGAATAAAACAAATGTCAAATTTAATAAACAAGCTGTTAAAAATGCATCAATATTAGAGGCATTACTAGGTTAAACTAAATTAGGAAAATGGAATGGGAAAAAATCAAAAACGGGTGATTTAATATAAATCATCCTTTTTTTTATGCAAATTCAATCAACAATTCACGTATAACTTTAGCGGCTACAGCTGTTGAGACACCGGTTGTATCATAGTGCGGTGACAATTCAACAACATCAATACCTATAACATTTTTATTTTTAAATATCAACAGTTTATTAATAAGTTCATTAAATGAAATACCACCCGGTTCAGGTGTTCCTGTTCCAGGGAAAATACTTGGATCCAATATATCTAAATCAATAGTTAAATATATAGGTATGTTTAAATCGTACTCATTCAGTTTTTTAATAATTTCATCATTTGTTTGGCATAAAGTGCCATTTTCATGCATAAATAAAAACTCATCTTTTTCACCAGAGCGAATGCCAATTTGCATAAGTTTATTTGCCGGTATATCATCAAGCGCACGTCTTATAACACTAGCGTGTGAATATTTTTGACCCAAATATTGTTGTCTTAAATCTGCATGTGCATCAAAATGCACAAGAAGCATATCTGGATATTTTTTATAAGCAGCTTGGATTAAAGGCAGCGAAACAAGATGCTCACCGCCAATTCCAAAAACGAATTTATCGTCATTGATTATATCATTTGCACAGCTTTTTATTATTGATAAGGCATCTTGAGGATTTCCAAATGGTAAATCCAAATCACCTGCATCATAAAAAGATGTACTATTCAATTCCTTATTTAAAACAGGAGAATATTCTTCAAGTCCATAAGAGGCGTATCGAATTTCATTTGAGGCAAATCTTGTACCTGGTCGATTGGAACAGGTTGAGTCAAAAGGCATGCCAATCATTACCCATTTAGCTTCTTCATACGTTTCTTTTGAACACATCCAGTTTTTTGATAAAAAATAATCTTTATTTAACATTATTATTAACCTTCAATAATCTCTTTTACATAATTTGGCAATGCAAAGCAAGCTTTATGTATATCTGTATTATAAATTTTAGCTGTATTTGATATTATTGAAGCACGTTTTTCATCGATATAATCAAGAGGTTTTACCTCATTTGAACAAAAAGCCCAGCTCCAAAATCCACCAGGATATGTAGGAATTGGCCCTAAATATGGTTTAACAATAGGAAATACTGTATTTAAAAGTTTATACATAGCTTTCATTTCTTTCTTATCAGCTATTGGAGATTCTGATTGAGCCACCATAATACCATTTGGTTTTAAAGCAGATTTAACATTATTATAAAAATCTTCAGTAAATAGCCCAACCCCTGGACCAAGTGGATCAGTGGAATCAATTAATATTACATCATACATATTTTTTTTATCTTTAATAAATTCAACACCATCATCAATAACAACATTAACTTTGGGATTATTAAGCTCACAAGCAATTGATGGCAAATGTTTTTTACAAACATCAACAGCTAAACCATCAATTTCGCACATGATTACTTTCTCAACACAATCATGCTTAACAACTTCACGAACGGTACCACCATCACCGCCACCAATAACTAATATATTTGTCGGGTTTTTATGAGATAGCATAGGAATATGGGTAATCATTTCATGATAAAAATATTCATCTTTTTCGCTTGTCATAACAAGTCCATCCATTAACATCATCTTTCCCAAACCTTCAGTTTCAATAATATCAACAGATTGAAACGGTGTTTTTTCATGCACTAAAGTTTCTTTGACTTTGACAGTTAAACCATAGCCATCATCATTAAATTCCGTATATTTTAAATCCATATTAACCTCACACTAATATATAATTACAAGCATCAAAAAATAAATGATACTTTTAAGTAAAGCACATTTATATTACTATAAAAACTTATTTTTTTACACTTGAGCTTCGACTTTAAAAGGAATTGGCTCAACTACATTATTTTTGCTAAGCATACCGCGTTTCAATTGGGTGAATGAACTATTTTTACATCCAAAAGCTTTTTTTAAATAATCATGAGCAACCTTTGGATCACAACTTTCACCACAGGTAAATAAATCAACAGCAGCATACCCAAGTTCAGGCCATGTATGGATTGCAAGATGAGATTCTGCAATTATTACGACTCCGCTCACACCAATCGGACTAAACATGTGAAAGCACTTCTGAATAACAGTAGCACCACACTCGACGGCAGCTTTTGTCATTTGTTCTTCAATCATTTTAACATTATTCAAAATGTTAGGATCGCATTCAAAAAATTCAGCTAATATATGACGGCCTAAGTATCCGGCAGTTTCATTGCCAAAGTGTTGTATATTTTCCAATTTCGCATGTGCTCCTTTCTGTTTTTTATTTTTTATAAATACTAAAATATTCTATCATAAAAAATTTACAAAAAATAGTACCTATATATACAAATCTTTACATTATATTTTTTATAAAAAAGTACTTGATTATTTTTTTTTATATTGTATTATAATTTATGTGAAGCGATTGCGGAAGTAGTTCAGTGGTAGAATATCTCCTTGCCAAGGAGGGGGTCGCGAGTTCGAACCTCGTCTTCCGCTCCATTTTAAGAGGGTTTATCCCTCTTTTTTAATGTTTTTATATTCTGCTTTAAATTTATTATTTACATGACTTCCATCACAAAATGGTTTATTTTTAGATGTTCCGCATCGACATATTGTTTGCCGATTGCGAACTTCGTAACTTAAACCATCTTCATTTACAATTCGTATACCCCCTTTAACCCATATAGGACCGCTTATTTTTAACCAATTATCCTCAAGTAATTCCAAACTTTTGTTTAAGTCCGCTTCATAAGATTGACCATTTTTATCAAAAATAATAAGTCTTCCAGCAGGACAAGCATTAGCTTCTTTAATAGCAAGTTTTTTTTTAAATTTATTATCACTTTTCATAATAAAATCCCAGATCCCACCATTTTTATCACAAAATCTGGCACTTGCACAGTATTTTTCATTATCTTTTAAAATTAAATTTGGTCCAATATATGTTTTTGCATTTTTTAATATAGGCTCAAAGGATGCATTTAAAGTACCGTCAAAAAATATTTTAACATGCGTGCCATCACAATATGGAGCGTCTTTTGATTTACCGCATCTGCATATTGATTGCGGTTCTGTTTTTATTTCAAAAAATTCACCATTTTTATATTTAAATGCATAACCATTCTCATCACACAATATAGATTTTAATGTAATTTTTTTTATACCATAAACTAGATAAGGTCCATTTTTTGTAACTTTTATATAAATTTCTTTACTTTCCATATTTTAGAAATAAATGAAACTTATCAAAATTACAATAATACAATTTACCATATTTTTACTTATCTACATTTACAAAAAATATTTTTTTGATAAAATTATCATATCGGGACGTAGCGCAGCTTGGTAGCGTACTACCTTGGGGTGGTAGGGGTCGCAGGTTCAAATCCTGTCGTTCCGATTTTGTTTTATTTGATATTATTGATTTTTAACCTATTATATATTTTACAATGTCCATTCTGTGGCCATTTTTAATTTTGAATTAAATCTTAATTATATGAATTAAGAACTTCCATTGCAGATTTTAAATCTTTGGAATTGTTATGAATATATCGCATTGTGGTTTCAATAGAAGAATGAGCAAGTATATTTTTTATTACAGGAATTGGCACATTACTTTCTGCAAGTCTAGTCCCTACAGTATGTCTTAAATCATGAAATCTAAAGTTTTTTATATTAGCAGCTTTAAGAGCTTTTTTCCAAGCTTTTCTGAAATCAACATAAGGTAAATTAGTTAATGGGTTTATAAAGACATATTCTGAACTTTTAATTTCCTCTAATCGTTTAAATAAATCATATAAAATATCATTCATATATAATTTAATATGTTTATTGCCTTTATTCTCTAAAATTTCAATCATTCTGAAATTAAAATCAATATTACACCATTTAAGATATATAATATTACTTCTTCTTAATCCTGTTTGAAGAGCACCCACGACAATATCTTTTAAAACACCATTTAAATGTTTAAAAAGTCTAGTTTCCTCTTCCTTGGTTAAATATCTAACAGTATAATTTTTTGTTAAAAATTTAGTTTTCTTTTTAATTGGATTTTTAACCAACCATCCATTCTCAACTGCTATATTAAACATTTTACTTAGATTTTCAAGATATCTGTTAGCTGTAATTTTACTTCGTTTACTTTCTATTAAATAAGCCTTAAAATTTTCTATATCTACCGATTTTATATCTTGAATTTTTTTATTTGCTTTAAAAAAGTTTAAAATTACATTACATCTATATACATCCTGTTTGTAACTTTTCTTATTTAAAAGACTATAATCCAAAAATATATCAACAAGATATTTAATACTTATACACTTATCGTTTTTAGCAATAATCCCATTTTGTTGTTGCTGAACTTTATATCTAAAGCCATTTTCAATTTTGCGAGCTTCTTTTTCTGTAGTCGCTCCATTGCATAAATAATGATGCCGTTCTCCATCAATTTGAAAACGGCAATAATATTTCCCATTCTTTTTATATACACTCATGCTATATTTATAACACCTCATGACACATTTTCAACCCATTCTTCGAACTTTTTTATTTTTATAAAGACGGTTCCGCCTATATTTATAAAAATAAAAGCGGGCAAATCACCTCTTCTTTTCCAAGTCCTAACTGTGCTTTCAGGTTTTTCTAATTTCTTCGCAAAATCTTTTATTGATATTAATCCAAACATAAATTGTTACCTTTCTTCATGAACTTTTGTAAAATTAATTATTCTTAAATTTATAGTTTTATTGACAAAAAACAACCCAAAAAATTCTCGTCTTGGTCGAAAAATTTAACAATCTTGCCCGTTAAAAAATCTTGTACCGTATAATTAAGTTCCTTAAGGTACTCTAACCAATAATAATCTTCCAGCATTAGTAAAATGTCATAATCTGCATAATTGTTGTCATCAAGAATTATGCCAATTTTATTGTCTGATAACAATTTGCATTGTGTAAAAACTTTTGTTAACTCAATCTCAGAACCTTTGTCATATGGAATTTTATTTATTTTTTTTGTTAATTCTTTAGGTTTTTTTATATATTGTTTTAAAATGTTATTTTTTATGTATTTTTTAACAAGAACTATTACACCATCTGTAATATATGTATCGTTAGCATATATCATATCTCTTTCAAAAAAACGTTTTTCTAAATCACTCAACATATTCTTTTCTCCTTTTTATTTAAATTAGTATTTTTTTTATTATATTCTCTTACCGGCAAGCCAAATTTTCTCCTTATCCTGCGTTCGTGTGCTTCAAATGCTTTTTTATTCATACACAATATTTTACGTATTTTCCCATGTGTTAACCCCTTGTCTAGCAATATCTTTATCTTGTATTGCGTTTCCGTTAATTCAAATAAGTTGAAACATGTTTCGGAACCTAACATTTCTTTTATCGACTCATCATTTTTGATTTTTTCTTTAAATTGTTTAAAATTTGGAATGTTTAATATTTTGTTTATTTTAGTTAAAGTCAAACCAGATTTTGCATATCGAATAAATTCTTGTGTATAAACTTTATTTTCCTTTTCTATTTTTCTTTTTGTTTCTAGAGCCACTTTTGTTTTAGGTAATGTTGTATCGGCAAAGGCTTTTCTGATAAACTCCCTCAAGTGAGTCAAAGCACACATCCATACTACGTTTTTTCCACACATTGTTTCTTGATATTGTGTCAATTTTTTAACTCCTCTAACTATTATTCTTTATTAAAATTATTTGGTGGTAAATCTAAAACCCAATGCAATGTGTTTGTTATTGCCTTGCCAATTGTTTCTAAGTACTTTTGTTCGGATTTATGTGCATCTTTGTAATGTTTTTTAATTTTTTCTAAATATTGACGTATTTCTTATTCACTTTTCACTTTATTCTTCCCTCCTATATTCTTTAACGTCAAAATAGTTAATTATTATCTGTTCTTTTTCTGTCATTTTTTCAACTTTTATTGTCAACTCATTGTCAGAAGGCGCTGCGCGATTGTCATAAACACCGTTTCTTAGGTCGGAATAGTTTTTGTCTTTAAGCAAAAAACTCACAGACAGTTTATAACTGTTGCCGTCCTTACCTTTGAACTCACCTATGTTTTTCATTTTTTGAAGCACATCGTCCAAAGTTTCAAAAAAATCCGGCGACGTCAAAACCAACTCTTGCAATTGGTGACACTGCATTGAACTTAAAAACGGTTCAACTCCAAAATGAGATTTGTAACAAGCTTTGAATTTTTTCACTTCTTCGCCAAAATATGGGTCTTGCTTTGTTTGAAATTTGTTGTAAATTTGAAAATGTTCGTTTTCTTTTTTTTCTTTTTTTTTCTGCATTTTCATTAACATTAACATTTACATTTTCATTTACATTAGGTTTTTTTTCAGAAAAACCAGTGGTTTTTTTATTTTTTGGTCGACCACCTTTTTTGCCATCCTGGTAACGCTTGTTATTAGCGGATAATTGAGGTTTTATTAATGTAAAAAGTTGGTTGCAAATTTCATATTTTGGCTCAATTTCTTCATCATTTAATGCAAAATTTAAGATTAAATCATACATTTTTAATCGTTTTTTTT
The DNA here is from genome assembly GCA_900553845.1 of uncultured bacterium. Classification (GTDB taxonomy): domain Bacteria; phylum Cyanobacteriota; class Vampirovibrionia; order Gastranaerophilales; family Gastranaerophilaceae; genus UMGS1477. The sequence goes on along the minus strand of USEW01000050.1, from coordinate 2,138 downwards.
CGTCTAAATTCTTAATTGCTTCAAAAAAACTTCTATAAAATACAAAACTTTCTCTCATTTTTTTACTTTCCTGATGTAAAAACTAATCTATTTAAATTGTCGTACAAGCCCATTTGTTTTAATTTTTGAAACCGTTCACAAGCTTGAGAAATAATATTTTCTCTTGTCGGGAACAAATCCACCTCTTCCCCGTTTGACATCTCAAGCGCCACTGTCTTAATTATCCCGGACATAATTTTTGAATAATTGTTAAACTTTTCTTTTTCGTAGTTTTTAATTTTTGTTTTTGTCATTTTTATACTCCTTTGTGATAGTTCAAGATGGATTATATTTTTATATTCCAATCCCTGTAACTGTTTCTAAATTGTGAGTTTTAACATATTCAGTCAATGCCAAATTCACAAATCTTGAGCGTGAATAATTTTTCATTGTTCGATATTTCTCAATACATCTAAACAATGGGATGTCAAACCCAACCGTTTTAATCATTTGCCCGCTAAGTTTTTGAATATTTTCTGTTTGGCTCATTTTTTCTCCTTTCTTTCCAACACAAAACACCACAAAATGAACACTCACCACTTGCCATTTTTGCGTGTTTTTGGTATGAATTAATAAACAAACTATTAAATAAGTTGATATATTTATTATACACAAAAGTAAACTTTTATCAACAAAATTATTTACGCATACACAAAAAGGTATAGATATGTTATTGCAAGAAGCTATTAAAAAATTAGAACTTTTAACAAAAAAAAATATAACATATGATATACTTGCAGAAGCTTTGGGTATTTCAAAGCAAGCAATAAGTAACAGAATTGCAAGAAAAAGTTCTTTAAAGGACTTTGAATATCAGAAAATTAAAAATTTTTTATGCTTAGATAATGATGTAACCAATATAGATGAGCATTATATTAATATAAATTATTATCCTGATGTATTTGGTTCATGTGGTTCTGGTACTTTTGCCTTATCAGAAAACAAAGAAGAAATGACAATATCTCAACAGTTATTAAATTCTTATTCCAAATCAAGAATTTATAGTGTAATTAATGCACTTGGTGACAGCATGGAACCATATATTCAAGATAAAGATAAATTAATAGTTGAACACTATGAAGGTGAGCAAATAGTAGACAACAACGTGTACATTTTTAGATTTTATGAAGAATTGTTTATTAAAAGATTAGCTAAAAATTTAGACCAAATTGTTGTAAAATCTGATAATTCTATATACCCTATAAGATTTATTGAAAAACAAGAATTTGAACATTTTCAAATTATAGGCAAAATTGTAGGTATAATTAGAAATTTATAACTAATATTTTTAATTGAAGGAGAAAAAACAATGGAATTTGTAGAAAAAATTAAGCAATTGCAAGAACGAGCAAATGGACTTATTGATAATTTACAAACTGAAGAAGCAACAAAAAATGCTTTAATTATGCCTTTTTTGAATGCTTTAGGATATGATGTTTTTAATCCTTTAGAAGTTGTGCCTGAATATATAGCGGATTGTCGGCTAAAAAAAGATGAAAAAGTTGACTATGCAATAATGAAAGATAATAAACCGATTATTTTATTGGAATGCAAGAAAGTTGAAAATGAAAAACTGGATGTTAAACAACATGCAGGACAATTGTTTAAATATTTTACTGCGAGTAAAGCAAAATTTATTATTTTAACTAATGGAATTGTGTATAAATTCTTTTCGGACATTGAAGAACCAAATATTTTGGACAAAGAACCTTTCTTTACTTTTAATCTTATGGCTTATAAAGAAAATCATATCGAAACACTTTCTGAATTTTGCAAAGAAAATTTCGATTTAGAAAAAGCATATTTAAATGCAGGTAATTTAAAATATATCAGACAACTTGAAGAAGTTTTAGAACAAGAATATCGTAATCCATCTGATGATTTTGTAAGATATTTACTCGACAAGTCAAACATATATGACGGTGTAAAAACCGCAAAAGTTATAGAAAAGCATAGAAAAACAACAATAGAAGCTTTTAATCTTTTTATGTCAAAAATCATGAAAACATCATTAGATTTTAACTTAACATCAAAAGTTGAAGAAATAGATGGTAAGTACTATGTTACTTTAACATTCACTGGAGCAGAGTTTATGCAAA
>USEW01000049.1 GCA_900553845.1 uncultured bacterium | reverse complement strand
GATTGTTTTTTACAATAGTTTCAAAAGTCTTTTTGGAAAGGATGTTTCCATATTCGTCAGATGCAAGCTTTTCAAGCGGTATCATATAGATATTTTTTGCCTTTGCTTCCGGAGCATAAGGAGAGTTGTCGAGAACTTTTCTCAGACCGTTTGGTTCCTGCTGAATTCCTTTAAATCCGTGTTCTTTTAAAAACGGAAATAATTTAGTGATTACTGTTCTGGAGAAAAGCGAGCCGATACCGGTATTTTCTGATTTTACAGCAGGAGCAGAAGCGTTATGCAGAATTAAATCCACCTGTTTGCCAAGTAAATCAAGACCTTGATTTAATGAATTTGTATAAACCTTCATTTCCTGTGCATTTGGTTTTCTATTAAATGCAGGGGCAGTGTTGTCGACTTTTTGAATTCTCATGGGATACTCCTTTAGATACACACATTGTATGCAAAGGATAATATCACAGAGTTATTTTGCAGTCAATATATTTTGTATATCTATGCAAACCAGTTGCAGATATCTTCAGTACAGAGGGTGGCTTCCAAATCCTGCATAATATTTACGCGTGTCATTTCAAATGTCACAGGAGTTATTGAGATTTTGTTATTTCTGACGGCTGCAATGTCTGTAGACGCATCTTCCGGCTCGTTGATAAGTTCTCCTGCCATCCAGTAATAAACTTTTCCTCTCGGGTCGACTCTTCTTTCGTAAGCATCTGTAAACATTCGGCTTCCGAGTTCTGTAATTGCTATGCCTGCAATATCTTCTTTTTCAAGACCGGGAATATTTATATTTAATATTGTTTTAGGAGGTATTTTATATTTATCGAGCCTGTTTAAAAGTTCTGCAACGAAAGCCGCAGCGTAATGAAAATCTTCATAATCATTCCGGAGGCTTGCAAGAGAAGTTGCAATACTCGGATAGCCCATCATAGCACCTTCCATAGCACAGCTTACAGTTCCAGAGTAAAGTATATCTGCGCCAAGATTGGGGCCGTGGTTAATTCCTGAAATTACTAAATCCGGGAGTTCATCTTTATCGAGGATTGCATTAATAGCAAGTTTTACACAGTCCCCGGGGGTTCCGGTTGTCATCCAGCAGCGTTTTGCACCATACTTAGACTCGACTTCTTCAACCCTTAAAGGTGTATGCAGTGTCAAAGAGTGGCCCGCTGCACTTCTTTCTCTGTCGGGAGCTATTACATAAACATCGTGACAAGGAGAAAGCGCTTCTATTAGAGCCCTTATTCCGTTTGAAAGTATGCCGTCATCATTTGATACAAGAATTTTCATATTCGCTCCCTTCAATCTTTTTTATTATATCAGGAGGAGAAAAGTTTGTACATATAGAAATTTGTTACAAAAATTTACAATTTTATAAAACTAATTTTCTTCAATAGCCTTTGCACAATCTTCACATATTGTAAGATAATTAGGATTAACACCTAAATCGCGATATTTCCAACAACGTTCACATTTTTCACCCTGGGCTTTTTGTACAAAAATTGTATAATCATCTGTTTTAACTGTATTCAATGCATTATCAATATTTTCATTAATTAAATAAACTTGAGAAACAATAAAGATATTAGCTAAATCATTTTTGTACTTTTCAATAATATTATTCTTTGTATTTATACAAATTGAAACTTCAAGCGAACTTCCTACTGTTTTGTTTGCCCGCAATGGCTCAATAGCTTTTGTAACAGCTTCACGAAGGCTTAAAATATAAGAAAAATCTTCGTTTAAGCTATCATTTGTCCATTTAGGATTAATATTTGGCCAGGATGTCAATAAAACACTTTCAATGTTTCCTCTTTGAATATCTGGCATTGATTGAAACATTTCTTCAGCCTGATGTGGCATAACAGGTACAAGTATTTTTATTAGCGCTTGCATTATTTCATATAATACAGTTTGAGAAGCACGACGTGATAATGATTTTTTACCTGCTGTATATAATCTATCTTTTACTATATCCAAATAAAACGAGCTTAAATCACCTGCTGCAAAATTTTGAAGATACTGAAAATATTTATAAAACTCATAATCTTCAAAACTTGAAGTTACGTTCTTTATTAGCTCGTTTAATTTGTGAAGTGCAAATTTATCGAGTTCTTCAAGCTCTTCATATTCTACATAATCAACATTCGGGTCAAAATCAAAAGTGTTGCCAAGTAAAAATCTTACTGTGTTGCGGATTTTTTTGAATATTTCAACTAAATGTTTCATAATTGTTTCGCCGATTTTAACATCATTGCGATAGTCAATTGAAGCAGCCCATAGTCTTAAAACATCTCCGCTATAATTTTTTATAACATCCTGAGGCGTAATAAAATTGCCCAAAGATTTAGACATTTTACGACCTTCACCATCTAACACAAAACCATGGGTTAAAACATTTTTATATGGTGCTTCATTATTTATGGCAACAGATGTAAGTAAAGAAGACTGAAACCAACCACGGTGCTGGTCAGAACCTTCAAGGTACAATTCAACAGGTGTTTGACCAAGTTCTTCTTTTCGTTCATTAACAACTGCAATCCATGTGACACCTGAATCAAACCAAACATCCATAATATCTGTTTCTTTTTTTATTTTTGAGCTTCCACATTTTTTGCATTTATAGTCTTTTGGAAGCAAATCTTTTGCATCATATTTTTCCCAGGCATCAGATGATTCCTCTTTAAATATTTTAGAAACATTATTTATTGTTTCATCATCACAAATAATTTCACCGCACTCTTCACAATAAAATACAGGAATAGGAACACCCCAGGTTCTTTGACGGGATATACACCAATCACTTCTATTCTCAACCATTTTTGAGATTCTATTTTCGCCTGATTTAGGCACCCAATTTACTTTTTTTATTGCTTCAAGTGTATTGTTCCTAAATTTATCCACACGAACGAACCACTGTGGTGTGGCACGATATATTACAGGTTTTTTACATCTCCAACAATGCGGATATGAATGCAAAATGTCTTTTTGTGAAAGGAGAGCATTTTTTTCTTTTAACCTTTCTATAACAATTTTATTTCCTTCATAATAAGGAACACCTTTTAAATCAGAACATTCATCAGTCCAACAACCTTTACTATCAAGCGGAGAAAAAACATCAATACCATAACGACATCCAACTTCCCAGTCTTCAAGACCGTGTCCTGGTGCTGTGTGAACTAGACCGCATCCAGCTTCAAGAGTAACATGATTGCCTAAAATAAATTTTGAAGTTCTATCATAAAGAGGATGTTTTGCTTCAAAATTTTCAAACTCTTTACCTTTTAAAACACCTATTATATTAATCTTTTCTTCGTCAAATTCAACTTCTTTAATAAAATTATCGGTTAAATCTTTTGCAATAATAAATAATTCGTTATCATATTCAAAAATATTATAATCAAAAACTTCATTTAAACATATTGCCATATTGGATGGGATAGTCCATGGTGTTGTTGTCCAAATAACCGCATACACAGGCTTTTCAACATTGACATTTATTTTATTCAAAATTTCTTTTTTTGAATTTTCACATACTTCAAATTTTACATATATTGAAGTTGATGTATGGTCTGCATATTCAACCTCAGCTTCAGCAAGGGCTGTTTCGCAGCTTGCACACCAATAAACAGGTTTTAATCCTTTTTCAACATATCCTTTTTTATACATTTCACCAAATAATTTTACCTGATGTGCCTCAAAATTTTTATCAAATGTTAAATAAGGATTTTCCCAATTACCTAAAACACCCAAACGCTTAAAATTAGCTTCCTGACCTTTTAAGTTTTTTAAAGCAAATTCACGGCATTTTTGCCTCAATTCATATTTTGAAATAGCATTGCGACCGCCTTTAATAGTTTTAACAACCGCATTTTCAATTGGCAAACCATGTCCATCATAACCAGGTACATATGGAGAATAATAACCTCTTTGAGTTTTATATTTTAATACAATATCTTTTAATATTTTATTTAAAGCAGTCCCAATATGTATCTTATCAGAACTTAAATATGGAGGTCCATCATGAAGAATAAACTTGTTTGTTTTATCTTTATTTTCTACCATTTTTTGATAAATATTTATTTCATCCCAAAATTTTTGAGTTTCAACTTCTTTTATTGTTGCATTGGCTCTCATCGGCAATGTTGTTTGTGGTAAGTTTAACGTATCTTTATAACAAGCTGCTTTATTTTCTTCCATGCTTTGGCTCCTTGCATAATTTAACTATTATTAAATTTATGATACAATTTTATCATGGATTTATTTTAAAGTATAATAATGTTATGAAAAAAAAATTATCAATAGCTTTTTTATGGCATATGCACCAACCTTTATATAAAGATATTAATGAAAATGGCATTTATTATATGCCTTGGGTTCGATTACATGCTGTTAAAGATTATTTGGATATGCTTCTAATTTCTGACAAATACGATAAAATAAAACTTAATTTTAATTTTGTTCCGGTTTTACTTGATGCTTTAATTGATTATACTGATAATAATACACACGATATTCATTCAAAACTTACAATAACAGATATTAACGATTTGACATTTGATGATAAAGTTTATATCCTTAACAATTTTTTTGATGCAAATTATCGTCATATGATAAAACATCATTCATATTATGAAACATTATACAAAAAACGGCTTACAATTGAGGATACTAATGTAGATTCTTTTTCAGAACAAGAATACTCAGATATTATGGCACTTTTTAATATTTCGTGGATGGATCCATATTGGAAACAAGTTTATCCTGAATTAAAAGTTCTTATTGAAAAAGAAAAAAATTACACTCTAGAAGATAGACAAAAAATTATCGAAATTCATCGAGATATAATACGTAATATAATTCCAAAATACAAAGAATTTCAACAAAAAGGAAAAATTGAACTTCAAACAAGCCCTTATTATCATCCTATTTTGCCACTTTTATTGAATATGAAAGATGCAAAAGCATCTGCAACAAGATATCCTATGCCCAAAGGCGAATTTAATATGAAAGACGATGCATACAATCAAACAATTAAGGCATTAAATAGAATGGAAGAATTATTTGGTATAAGACCCAAAGGTATTTGGCCTTCTGAACATTGTATTTCAAAAGATACTTTAGATTGCCTTATTAAAGCTGGTGTTAAATGGACATTATCAGATGAGGGTATTCTTTCTGCTTCATTAAAAAAAGAATTTATACGTGACCATAGGGGCTCAATTATTGACCCTTATGATGTGACACAGGTTTATAACTATAAAAATACAAAAGGTGATATTAGCTTAGTATTTCGAAATAGTGTCATACCTAATTTAATAAGTTTTGAATATCCGCTTCATGAAACAAATGATTCGTTAAACGACATATATGACAGAATCAAAACAATGCAAAGTAAATTAGAAGATTCGCCATCAAATAATCATCTTTTACTCATTGCCATGGATGGAGAAAATAGCTGGGAAAGTTTTGAAAATGACGGCATTGACTTTTTAAACGGTTTATACTCTAAAATAAATAATGATGACTCTCTTGAGTGTGTACTTTTAAGCGATTATATTGAAAATAATAAAAAAACTCAACTAAATAAAATAGCACCGGGCAGTTGGATAAATCGTAACTTTCAACTTTGGGTTGCTGAGCCTACTAAAAACTTGGCTTGGGAATATTTAAATAATACATATAATGATCTATATAAATTTGAACGTCAGGGTGTTTTTTCATCCCAACAACTTAAACAAGCCCGTGAAGAACTTCAAATAGCCCAAGGAAGCGATTGGTTCTGGTGGTATGGAGAACCAAATGATAGCGGACAAGATAACATTTTTGATTATTTGTTTCGTCAACATTTAATGAATGTTTACCGTGCCTTGTATATGGATTATCCTGAATATCTTGATAATTCTCTTATTTCAAGTATCGGCAAACCATCCCGTAATCAAAAAAGTTTAATTACTCCAAATATTTACGATACAAACGATGATAATATTTGGAAAAATGCAGGATTTATTGAAATACCTTCTCGACCAATTATGGAAGATAAAAGAATTTTAAATAAAATCTTTTTTGGTTGTGATAATGATAAAATGTATTTTAAATTTGATTTAAATAATTTTTTACTCTCTGAGTGTAAAAATGATTTTAGCTTAAATAATCAATTTAAAATATTCATATATTACAAAAAAGAATCCGCATTATCACCTGAGAATGTTCTTAATCAATCATCAGTCCGTACTCTAATTAGTCATGATGACATTTACCCTACTTTAAAAGAAAAATATACAAATGAAGTTAAAATTACATTTAAAGATAGCAGTAATATTTTGATACAATTATCACAGGCTATTAGTAATAATCTTTGGACGTATAGTTTATCAAATAATGTCGAATATAACTTTGATAATAATTTATATATCAGCATACCATTTGATGATTTGAATATTATTAAAGGTGAAAAAATTGAGTTTTGTTTTATTACAAGTATTTTTGATAAAACAGAAGAAGTTTGTCCACAGGATTTATTACTTTCGTTAATACGTCCTGATAGTAAAAAAAATTTTATAATTAACGAGTTAAATTATGATGAAAGTATGTCCATTTAAAAACGAAATATGTAATGAAATTTGTCCGTTATTCATAAATCCAAATGACCTAAATGATTACATGGTAAGCAAACTTACAAGTTTGGGTGTAATGAAAAAAGATGAAGGAATTTGTTCTTTTAAAATTTTAAGCCTTTCGCAAGCTCGCAATATTTTTGAAAATACTAATACTAATCGACATTAATTAATCATCAATTTTAATTCGACCATCACATTTTATTTCAAATGGCTTATTGTTAAAACTTTTTATATAATCAATAGCGAGTTTATCTTTATCATAATCAAAAACTTGAATTGTATCTTTTGTATTTAATTTTTTAATACATTCGGGACACTCGTTTGCCGATGATACATAATCATCCATGGCAACTAAGTATTTTTTATTTTTATCAGGATTTTCAATATCAATTTTTTCTTTATTGCCATCTTTATTGACAAAATAAAGTTTTTTAAGTTCTCCATCTTTATCCAACTCATAACGAATTCCTGACACTTGAAGAATTCCTGGCTTTGAATCATATTTATTTAATGATTTACCAAAAAACTTTAACGCTTCGACTAAATCTGATTGTGAAACATAGGCTAAAGTCATTCTATTTTTAAAAGGAACAATGCTTGAAACATCTCTGCTTGAAATTTCCCCCTTTGGTATCGTGCCGCGTAAATTACCACTATTTATTAAAGCAATGTCAGCATTTAATTGCGTTTTCATTCCATCTGCAATAAAACTTGCAAAAGGATTTTCAGCTATAAGTTGATTTTGAGGACATTTATCAGTATAAGTTAAATCGCCTATAATCTCAGGCACGTCATTAAAATATTTATTTGCAATGCATGTTGTAATTATGTTTCTTGGATAATTATCTGTTACTTTAACATTATTTTTAGCTTTAACAATTGTTCCTTTTTCATCAAATTCTAAATCTAAAACACCAAAATTTTTACCATCACGCCCTGCTTGAGTTATAATGATAGGTTCATTGGATTTTGAATAAAATAAATTTTCTCCCTCTTTAATACCTTCAATTAAATCATGAGAGTGTCCGCCTAATATAACATCTAAACCATCTACATATTTTGCAATAGCTTTATCAACTTCATAGCCGCTATGGGAAAGAAGTATTATTTTATTTATTCCTTTTTCTTTGAGCATATTAACTTCTTCTTGAATTTCAACAATAGTTTTTGGAATACTATCAACAGTAATACCTTCTAATTGGTTACTACTTTGAACACGTTCGGATAAGCTCGAAGGCTGAACACCTATTATTCCATATTTATTTCCGTTTATTTCCTCAATACTTGAGCGTACAATCTTATCTTTAAGTTTGGACTCATCTTTTGGATAATTTAAATTCATTCCCAATATTTTTAAGTCACTATTTTTAATATGACTATGTAATTGAGTTGCACCCGCATCAAATTCATGATTGCCAAGCCCGTAGCCATTTGTACCAATAAGTTGTAAAAACGATAACGCTGTTTTATTAACAGCTTCATTTTTCCCAAGCATAATATCACCAGAGGCAAGCTTCAAACCGTCAATATTATTTGATTTTACATATAAATCATGTGCCATTGCTGCACTTGTTAACTGCTCCATCCTTGGAACCTGACCATGGACATCATTCATATAAAATATTGAAACTTTTGCATTCTTATTATTTTTTATTGAATTTTGCAAATTGTCATTATTATTTTTTTGATTCTCATTTTTATTTTCACTCCTATGCGAAGATAACTGAATGCTGCTCATTGGTTTATATGTATACATATTATAATCAATATTAAAACTCATATTCAAATCCTTCAAAATAGTTCTATATTCATTTTAAAAACAAACATATAATTTTTTGCCATTAAGTTTTGTAAAAAAATATTACAACAATATTGATAATATAGTTTTACCTTAAATTCCAGATATTTTATCTAATTAATATGAGCTTTATAAAAATTAGAATGAACTCTATTTATAGAAGTTTATCTTTAGCCTCAATAACAGCTTGAGCAGCAGCAAGCCTTGCCTGAGGAAGTCTAAACGGAGAACATGAAACATAGTTTAATCCAAGCTTATAACAGAATTTAACACTTGATGGATCTCCGCCATGTTCTCCACATATACCTCTTTTTAAATCAGGTTTAATTTTTAAAGCTTTATCAAGAGCTATTTGCATCAGACATCCGACTCCTGTTTGATCTAACCTTTCAAAAGGGTTATTTGGCAAAATACCCTTTGTCAAATATGCATTCATAAATTTACCCTCAGCATCATCACGGGAAAAACCATATGTCATCTGAGTTAAATCATTTGTTCCAAAAGAAAAGAACTGTGCTTCCTGTGCTATTTCATCCGCTGTTAAAGCTGCCCTTGGAATTTCAATCATTGTTCCTATTTTATATTCAAGTTGAACCTCATTTTTTTTCATAACATAATTTGCAGTTTGCTCAATAATTTTACGTGCTTCTTTTAATTCATTAACAGTTCCAACCAAAGGTACCATTATTTCAGGTTTTACATCAATTCCTTCTTTTTTAGCATCAATTGCAGCTTGAATAATAGCTTTTACCTGCATTTCATTGATTTCAGGATATAAAAGTCCCAAACGACAACCGCGAAGCCCCATCATAGGATTTGATTCAGATAAATTTTCAACAATGGATAGCATTTTTTCATCATCTTTAAAGTCTTCATTTTTAGCCTTCTTTGTTGCTACTTTTTCAATTAATTCATCCTTTGAAGGTAAAAATTCATGTAATGGAGGATCTAAAAGTCTAATTGTCATAGGGTATTCGCCTAATGCTTTAAACATATTATAAAAATCATTCTGCTGCATAGGAAGTAAATGATTTAAAGCTTCTTCTCTTTCTTCTTTTGTTTTAGCAATAATCATTTTTTGTACCCAGGGAAGCCTATTTGGATCCATAAACATATGTTCTGTTCTACATAATCCAACACCTTTAGCTCCATATTTTAAAGCATTTTCAACATCTTTTGGAGTGTCAGCATTTGCACGAACTTCCATTTCACGTATTTCATCAACCCATAAAAAGAATGTATTAAAATCATCATCCATCTTTGGCTCAACCGTTTTAATGTCACCTTCCATAATTTCACCTGTTGAGCCATCCATTGAAATAACATCATTTTTCTTATATACTTTTCCATCTGTTGTAGTTAAAGTTTCATTTTTTAAATCAATACATAAATCTTCACAACCTGCAACACATGGTTTTCCCATTCCCTTTGCAACAACTGCTGCATGAGATGTCATACCTCCTCTTAAAGTTAAAACACCCTGTGAACAAATCATACCATGAATATCATCAGGACAAGTTTCAACACGAACAAGTATAACTTTTTCGCCATTCTCACCGCGTCTTGAAGCTTCTTCTGTATCAAAAACTATTTTTCCCCTTGCAGCACCCGGTGAAGCAGCCAAGCCTTTTGCAATAATTTTTGCTTCTTTTTTAGCTTTTTCATCAAATGCCGGTAAAAGAAGTTGATATAATTGATTTGCATCAACTAAAGTAATAGCTTTTTCTTTATTAATTAAGCCTTCTTTTACCATATCACAAGCTATCTTGACCGCAGCTTTTGCAGTTCTTTTACCGTTTCTTGTTTGTAAAATATATAATTTACCCTTTTCTATTGTAAATTCCATATCCTGAATATCTTTATAATAACTTTCAAGTTTTTTAGCAATTTCAACATATTGTTCATAAATTTTGGGCATTTCATTTTTTAATTCAGAAATAGGTTTTGGAGTTCTTATGCCGGCAACTACGTCTTCACCTTGTGCATTTGTTAAATATTCTCCATAAAACTCATTTTCACCGTTTGAAGGATTACGAGTAAACGAAACACCAGTAGCACTATCATCCCCCATATTTCCAAATACCATCGTTTGTATATTGACACCTGTTCCAAGACAATGGTCAATATGGTAATGAGTTCGGTATGCAATAGCTCTTGGTATGTTCCAGGATTTAAACACAGCTTCAATAGCCATTTCAAGTTGTTTATAAGGATCTTGAGGAAATTCAATACCTGTCTCGTTTTTTATTAAATCTTTATAAACAGGAATTAATTTTTTTAATCCCTCAGCACTAACCTCAGAATCAAGGCAAACATTCTCTTCTTCTTTTACTTTTGATAAAGTATCTTCAAATTTTTGTCTATCAATATCTAAAACAACAGAACCAAACATTGTTAAAAAACGACGAAAACTGTCATATGCAAATCTTTCATTTTTTGTTAAATTTATTAACCCCAATAATGTCTCATCATTCAAACCTAAGTTAAGAATAGTTTCCATCATACCAGGCATTGAAATTTGAGCTCCTGAACGAACCGACAATAATAAAGGATTTTCTTTATCACCAAATTTTTTATTTGTCTGCTCTTCAACCTCCTTTAAAGCATTTTTAACTTCATCCATCAATCCTTCTGGCATTTTATTATCGTTATCAATATATTCCATACAGGTTTTTGTCGTTATTGTAAGCCCAGGAGGTACAGGCAAACCAATATTTGTCATTTCAGCCAAGTTTGCGCCTTTACCACCTAATAATTCACGCATTTTTGCATTGCCCTCTTTAAAAAGCCATACTTTTTTCTCTTCCATATTGATATCTCCTATAGCAAAATTAATAACAATTAAAACACATATATTTTAGTTAATTTTATCATTTTTTTTTATACTTGTATAGATATAAAAAAAGACTATTTTTTATTTATATTT
>USEW01000048.1 GCA_900553845.1 uncultured bacterium | reverse complement strand
AAACATGATTTGGATAACGCTATTATATATTATAATAAAAGTTTGGATAAAATACCGGATGACATTAAAAGCTTAAAAGAATTAACTAAAATATATATTTTTAAAAATAATTATGAAACTGCTTTAAAATATATAAGAAAAGCATATAAAATTAATAAAGAAGATGACGAAATTTGCTATATGTATGGCAGCATATTTGAGAATATAAACCATCCAAAGTTTGCTATTGAAAAATATGAAGAAGTCTTAGACATAAATAAATTACATAAAGATGCAATATTTGGTAAATTAAGAGTTTTAGTAAGTTTAAATAAACATAATGAAGCAAATATATTTTTAAAAGAAGTTGAATCAATTTTAGACAGTAGCGAATATGAAACTCAAAAAAAGTTAATAAAAATATAAAAAATACTTGATTATTGTTACAGAATAGAGGATAATAATATTTGCAAATTTAAAATAAATGGGGCAAAAAAAGTGGGAATTGTAGTTCAAAAATTTGGCGGAACATCATTAGCTGATACAGACAAAATAAAGAATGTAGCAAAAGCCGTAATAAAAGAGAAAAATAATGGCAATGATGTTGTAGTTATTGTTTCAGCAATGGGTCATACAACTGATTATTTGGTAAAACTATCAAGTGAAATATCAAAAAATCCAAATAAACGTGAAATGGATATGCTTTTATCAACTGGTGAGCAGGTTTCAATAGCCTTATTAACGATGGCTATACAAGAAGAAGGTTATAATGCAATAAGTTTAAATGCTTCTCAAGTTGGGATTATAACCGAGAAAGTCCATTCAACAGCCCGCATTATTGATATAAAGACAGATAAACTGAATAAAATATTGAATGAAGGAAAAATAATAGTAGTAGCCGGATTTCAAGGAGTAACAGAAGATGGTGAAATTACAACACTTGGTCGCGGTGGTTCTGATACATCAGCCGTAGCAATTGCAGCCAGTTTAAAAGCTCAAAGATGCGATATATATACAGATGTTGAAGGTGTCTATACAACAGACCCACGTATTGTTCCAAATGCAAGTCGTTTGGAAACAGTATCATACGAAGAAATGCTTGAATTGGCAAGAACAGGTGCAAATGTTCTTCATCCACGTGCTGTTGAAACAGCTAAGGTTTATAATGTGCCACTTCGTGTTCGCAGCACTTTTAAATTAGAAAACTTAGGAACATATATTATAGGGGTTAATGAAATGGAAATAAATAAAAATGTAACAGGTGTCGCTGCAGATACAACACAAGTTCGTATTGTAATATGTGACGTACCAGACCAACCTGGAAATGCCGGTAAAGTATTTCAGAAACTTGCTCAAAGTAATATTAGTGTCGATATGATTATACAATCATACGCACGCCATAATCTTAATACTAATGATATTGCTTTTACAGTTGATGAAAATGATTTAAAAAATACATTAGACATTCTTGAAAATGTAAAGAAAGACTTGAATGCAAGCAACATATTTGTTGATGAAGATATAGCAAAAGTATCTATTGTAGGTGCTGGTATGATAGATCATCCTGGCATTGCTTCATCTATGTTTAATGCACTTGCAAAAGCTAATATAAATATAAAAATGATTTCAACAAGTGAAATAAAAATAAGTTGCTTAGTTAATAAAAATGATGCAAAAAAAGCAATACAAGTACTTCACTCCGTTTTTGAATTAGGAAGTGACGAAATAGCCGAAGTTAAAGGTGATTTGCCGAACTTTGTATAATATACAACAAGCGGCGGCAGCCGACATTATTTTAATTAACTATAACAAATTTGTCGGCTGTCGCCGCATAAAAAATATTCGTCAACAATATTATAATAATGTATAATTATTTATATACATGTTTTTGTGTATTGTTATGGATATAAAAAAATGAATAATGAAATAAAAATAGTTAATGCAAAAGAAAATAATTTAAAAAATGTAAGTTTAAATTTGCCAAAAGACAAACTTATAGTTTTTACAGGTGTTTCAGGAAGTGGCAAAAGTTCACTAGCATTTGACACAATATTTGCAGAAGGACAACGTCGATATATAGAGAGTTTATCAACTTATGCACGTCAATTTTTAGGTCAAATGGATAAACCTGATGTTGAATCAATTGATGGACTTTCACCTGCTATATCTATTGACCAAAAATCAACAAGCAATAACCCGCGAAGTACTGTTGGCACAATTACTGAAATTTATGACTATTTGCGACTTTTATACGCTCGTATTGGTCATCCATTTTGTCCAAAATGTGGTGAGCCAATAAAACCCCAAACTATTGATGAAATAATAAATAAAATTTTAAACTTACCTCAAAATTCAAAATTACAAATTATATCACCAATAGTAAAAGGTAAAAAAGGCGAATTTTCAAACCTTTTAAAAGAATTAAAAGATGAAGGATTTTTAAGAGTCAAAATAGACAATGAAATATATTTGCTTGATGAAGATAACGTTAAACTTGAAAAAACTAAAAAACATACAATAAGCATAATTATAGACAGAGTTGTCGTTAAAGAAGAAGCAAAAAGTCGAATAACACAAAGTGTAGAACTTGCTTTACAAAAGTCAAAAGGACTTGTTATTGTTGATATAGTTGATGAAAATCGCGAAATAATATTCTCGGAAAAATTGGCATGTCCAAAATGCAATTTAAGTTTTGAAGAATTAAACCCGCGAATATTTAGTTTTAATGCGCCCTATGGAGCTTGCGAAAGTTGTAATGGTTTAGGAGCTCATTTTCAAATAGACGAAAATTTGATAGTTCCGGATAAAACAAAAAGCATTCGTCAAGGTGCCATATATCCATGGGCAAGAACAGGGAACCCGTATTATACTGATATTTTGACTTGTGTTTGCAATCATTATAACATTAATATGGATAAACCTTTTGGAGAATTAACAATTGAAGAACAAAATATAATTTTATATGGTTCAAAAGGGGAAAAAGTAAAATTATATTATCAGAGTTTTAATCGTGACGGATATGATACAAAAAATACACCATTTGTTGGTGTAATTCCATATTATATGAAAAAATATAATGAAACAAACTCGGATGATATTCGTGAAGAAATACAAAAATATATGACACTTATTCCTTGTAAATCTTGTGGTGGAGCAAGATTAAAAGACTTTCCGCTTGCAGTTAAAATAAACGGAGTAAATATTTATGATCTTACCCAAATGAGTATTGATAAAAGTTTGGAATTTATCTCAAATTTATATTTAACTTTAAATGATTATGAAATGAATATTGCAAAACAGCTATTGGACGAAATCCGAAATCGCTTAAAATTTTTGACAGATGTTGGTTTATCATATCTAAATCTATCGAGAATGGCATTAACACTCTCAGGAGGTGAAGCACAGCGGATTCGTCTTGCAACACAAATTGGAAGCGGACTATCCGGTGTTTTGTATGTGCTTGATGAACCATCAATAGGACTTCACCAACGTGATAATGATAAACTTATTAAAACCCTTATAAAACTTCGTAACCTTGGAAATACTTTAATTGTTGTTGAACACGATGAAGACACAATGAAAAATGCCGATTATATTGTTGATATTGGTCCTTATGCTGGTATAAATGGTGGGAAAGTTGTAGCACAGGGCAATTTAGATGACATAAAAAAATCAAAAGAATCATTAACCGGCCAATATTTAAGTGGAAAATTAAAAATCCCGTTTAACAAAACACCAAGAGAAGGAAATGGTAAGTATTTACAAGTTAAAAATGCACATTTAAATAACTTAAAGAATATAAATGTAGACGTACCATTGGGTAAAATAGTTGCAGTTACAGGTGTTTCAGGAAGTGGCAAATCAAGTTTACTTCAGGATTTAGTTTACGAATTTGCACTTCATAAACTTCGCGGCAATAAGCCCAAACCACAAGGTGTTGATGATATTTTAGGATTTGAGAATATTAACAAAATTGTTGATATTGACCAAAGCCCAATAGGCAGAACACCAAGGTCAAACCCTGCTACATACACTGATGTTTTTAGCTATATTCGCGACTTATATTCCAAAACAAACGAAGCAAAACTTAGAGGCTACAAACCTGGACGTTTTAGCTTTAATGTTAAAGGCGGCAGGTGTGAAGCTTGCAAAGGTGATGGTGTCAATAAAATTGAAATGAACTTTTTATCTGATGTCTACGTAAAATGCCCTGTTTGTGAAGGCAAAAGATATAATCGTGAAACATTGGAAGTTAAGTATAAAGGTAAAGATATTTCTGATGTTTTAAATATGGATGTAAAGGAAGCGTTATCGTTTTTTGAAAATATTCCTACAATAAAAAGCCGTCTTCAAACTTTATATGATATAGGTTTGGATTATATAAAACTCGGTCAAAGTGCGACAACATTATCAGGTGGTGAAGCTCAGAGGGTAAAACTAGCTTCTGAGTTAAATAAAAAAGCAAGCGGCAAAACTTTATATATTTTAGATGAACCATCCGTTGGTCTTCACTGGTATGATTTGGATAAACTTATTGAGATATTAAATAGACTTGCAAACCAGGGGAATAGCATTTTAATTATTGAACATAATTTAGACTTGATTAAAATAGCTGACCACATTATAGACCTTGGTCCCGAAGGCGGAATAAATGGCGGAGAAGTTATAGCTCAAGGTTCTGTTTTTGAAATTATGAATAACAAAAACTCATTTACAGGTGAATATTTGAAAAAATTATACGATGAGCAAAAGTAATATTCTTGTTTGGTTTAATATTTTGTGTAAATTTTTCTTAACATTTCACTTCCTAACTGACAAATTATTCTTTTACGGTTTTTATATGAGTATAAATATTTGTGTTTTAAGAAAAATAGGAGGGAAAAGAGCATGAGAATCAATAGTATTAATTTGGGAGTAACAAACAAACAAACGTAGCTTATAGAGTCAAAACCAATATGAATCAAACGACAAGTTTTGGCATGAAGATGAATAATCAGCATATCGCTCAAAAAGATAAGGTTTCGTTTGGTGCACCTGAATGGTGGAAAGGTTTAAAAATAGCAATAGGTTCTACTGTTGGCGGATTAACTACTGGAGTTACAGAACTTGGTAAAGCTGTATTTGACGAACCTTCAACTCCACGAGAGCTTAAAGCAAGGTTTGTTGGTGATTCTTTAATGGCAACACAAGCTGGTACGTCAGCAGCAATAAGTGTTGCAGGGTCAATCACTGCAAGTTTTGTAGAACCTGCAATACTCATACAAAATGAAAATGATATTGTTGATGCTATAACTGATGTATATAGCATATATTCAACAAATGAAAAAAATAAAATAAAAAAAGAAGTTGGAGTAACCGCATTGGCAGGTAAAGGTGCACTTGTTGGTGGTGGAGCTGTTACAGCTTTAAAAGAAATAGGGGATAAAGCAGCTGAAGAAGGTGCAAGTTATATTTTAAAAGAAACTGCATCAAATATTCCTGTTATAGGTAGTGTTGTAAGAACAAGTGTATCCGGAGTTACAACAAAAGTTCTTGTTGAAAAAACAATAAAAGCATGCAAAAAAGCAAGACCACGTCATTAATAATTGGGAGGATACAATAAATGAAGATTAATAATAATTTATCTCGATATAATCCTAAAATTTTAAAACCAAAAAATCAAATAACAAATTTCAAATCAAATGAACAAATTAATAATTTTGTTATGATTAAAACACCTGTGTCGCCAATTATAAATTTTCTTATTGCGTCAAATATCTCTTTTCCAATCTTACAAAAACATAAAAACAATTCTAAAGTTTGGGATACATTTAGTATGCTTTTATTAGGGTTGACATCTACAATTTATGCACCTCATAAACATTATATTGAAATTAAAAAGAATAAAAGTAAAGATAAATCAGTAAAAGAATACCTGCTAAGCAAACAAATACGAGAAGCAATAAGCTTAAGTGCCGGTTCTTTACTTTTAGCAGATGGACTCAACAATAAAAGTTATGATAAAAAAACAAAACCTTGGCTAATAGGTTTAAGCATAACTGCCTGGGGTGCAAGCATTATAAATAACTTAACTGCTTATTATAATTATAAAAAGGATAATAAAAATAAAGATAATTAAAAATACAATATACAATATGGGATTTTAAATAATGAAAATAAATAGTTTTCATTATCTTTCATTTCATAGCTCGGATGAAAATTACAAAACTGAAAGAAGAAAACAATATGAAGAAAATGTAAGACATAAGCGAGATAATGATTATGCTTATAAAATTTATAATGACCCTTCATCAGCTCCCGACTTTCTTAAGTATGAAGCTGAAGGGTTTAATCTTGCTTATCCGAACTGGCGAAATAACCCAATGGTTGTTCATCAATTGAAACAAGACACAATTTGGGCAAGAGTAACAGGAAAAATTAACCCGGGGCTTTTTGAAAGTCATTCTATTCCATTTTTTAATATTTTAATGGGATTGAGTACAATACCTATCACAGTATACTTCAAAAAGAAAAATTTTAAAATTTTCCCTAAAAAAAGTGATACTTTTAATAATGTCTTTTTATATTTATTTTGTTTAGGTGGACTTACTATGTCAATTGATAATACATGTTATATATTTACAGGTAAAAGAATAGATAAATTAATAAAGGAAAAATTTAAAAAGGAGAATAAAAATAAAGATAGTTGAAAATCAATTCTATAAACAGCAACATAACCTTTAAGAACAATAATAATCAGGATGATACAATAATCCATAATCCAAAAGATTTAGATTATTCGTATCATCTTTTAAAAAATCCAAATATAGCTCCAAATTATTACTTATATCGTGTTGCAAGTGATTTTAATAGCACAGGTGCTAATTGGGAAATAAATGAAAATCTTGTTCACCAATTAAAACAAGACACTATAAAAGCACGTATGGGGAAAAAATTTTTTTTAACAAATAAAATAACTCTAAGCCCATTAGAGTTTATTATTGGAACTAGTTTTTGTTTAATTTCTTTAACATATTTTGCTTTAAAAGATTTTAAAAAATTTAAAAAAGATTTCTTGCCAAATAAAACAATGAAAATACTTATACCTTTAACAATGCTTTTGTTTATATATACACTTATTAGCAATATAAATTATATTTTGACGGGAAAAGAGCCATTAAGTGAAGCAAAAAAGAAAAGGAAATATAAAAATGCATTAAAACAAATAAATATCCCTGACTTTATAAATAAAGATATAAAAAATAAAACACCTAATATGTCAATTCAAGATATTAGAGAAAAAATTAACAGTTTTAAATTGTATAATCTTGCAAATAAATTTACACTAAACGACAAAAAATATAAAAATGAAGATGAGTTTATAAAAGAAAATAAAGTACCCTTGAATGCTTTATATAACATTAAACCATATTTAGATGAATCCACCCATCCAAGTCAAGCGGAATGGATTATGTTTAATCTATTAGGTGCATATTTCGATGTAAAATATGGTGTTGTACCGGGTGATATTGATGTAATAGCAAGAAAAGAAAAAGAACTAAATACTGATGTTCCTTTGTAAACATACAAAATATGGCAGGATTAAATATCACCGGTTTCTTTACCTAAAAATATCAAAAAAACTTTTACGATAACTGTCAATTGTACGGTAACGTAATTTATAATTTTTCTCTTTATATCTAAAAGCCTCTAAATAGGCTCGAGCTGTATCAATTGAAGTGAAACAGGGTATTTGATACATCTCCGCAATAGTACGAATTTGAAACCCGCTTCTTTGAGAGTCTTTGCCTAATGTTGGAGTATTTATGACAAAAGAAAGTCTTCCTTCTTTCATACGTTTTTGAAGTTTGTCTATCATAAATTTTTCAATCATTTTCGAAGGTACACCGTTTTTTTCCAAAAACTTATGTGTTCCCCAAGTTGCCATAATCAAAAATCCCAAATCATAAAATCCTCGTACTATATCAAGAGCCGGTTTTTTATAATGGTCATTTAAAGAAACAAGAATCCTTTGTTTGTTTTCGGGAAATTTATAATTTGCAGCTATAAATGCTTTTAAAAGTGCTTTTTTATAACTATAATCCACACCTAAAACTTCACCTGTTGATTTCATTTCAGGTGCTAAAGCAGGATCTATACGATTTAGTTTTTGGAATGAAAATATAGGCATTTTTACACAAACAAGTGATGTCTTCTTATTTAAACCTATTTTATATCCCTGTTCTTTTATTGATTTACCTAAAATTGCATTAACTGAAATATCAACCATAGGAATATTGGTAACTTTACTCATAATTGGAACTGTGCGTGAAGCACGTGGATTAACTTCAATTACATATGGAATATTTTTGTGAATAATAAACTGTATATTCATCAAACCTTTTATTTTTAATTCACGTGCTATTTTAGTTGTATATTCAACCATTTTATTTTTTATTTTTTGATTTATAGATATTGCAGGATAAATACTAATGCTATCACCACTATGGACACCGGCTCTTTCAATATGTTCACAAATCCCTGGGATAATAACATCATAACCGTCCGATACAGCATCAAGTTCAGCTTCCTGACCTTCAATATATTTATCAATTAATATAGGATGACCGTTTGAAAACTTGAATGCTTCATTTAAATAAGTTTCCAATTCATTTTGATTATAAACAACCTGCATCCCCCTTCCACCGATAACATAAGATGGACGAACAAGAACAGGAAAACCAATATTTTTATCAACATCTTTCGCTTCTTCTAAATTATAAACACCAATTCCTTTAGGTTGTGGTATTTCAAGCTTTGATAATAATTTTTCAAATTGTTTTCTATCTTCCACAACATTTATTGATTTTAATGACGTTCCAAGTATTTTAACCCCTCTTTTTTCAAGTTGAGAAGCAAGATTTATTGCTGTTTGTCCTCCAAATTGAACCATAACGCCATATGGTTTTTCTTTTTCAACAATATTCATTACATTTTCTATATTCATTGGTTCAAAGTATAATCTATCAGCAATATCAAAATCAGTCGACAATGTTTCAGGATTTGAATTTATCATAACTGATTGATAGTTATTATTTTTTATAGCCCAGGATGCATGAACTGAGCAATAATCAAACTCAATCCCTTGACCAATACGTATTGGACCTGACCCTAAAACGATTATATTTTCTTTTTTTATATTTTCATTTTTATTTAAAACATCATCTAACTCGCATATTTCATTAAAAGTTGTATAAAAGTATGGAGTAGCTGCATTAAACTCAGCAGCACAAGTATCCACCATTTTAAAACAAGCCTTAATATTATTTTCTTCTTTTAACTTTTCAATTGTTGTTCCATCAACTCCAGTAATCTTAATAATTTCATCATCAAGAAAACCAAACTCTTTAGCTTTTTTATAAAGTTTAATATCTAAATAACAAGTTTCAAGTTGTTTATATAAATCAATAATATTTTTGATTTTAAATATAAACCAGTTATCAATTTTGGTAACATCATGAATCGCATTAATATCAAAATTACGATACAAAGCACAAGCAACACGGTATATCCTCATATCATCCTGAATTTTTAAAGCTTCAAATAAGTCATCATTTGACAAGCATTCAAACCCACGATTTAAAAGACCTGTATTTTTATCCTCAAGTGAAGTTATTGCCTTTTTAAAAGAACTTTCAAAGGTTCTTCCAATAGCCATAACCTCGCCTGTTGCTTTCATTTTTGTTCCTAAAATTCTATCACCATAAGCAAATTTATCAAAAGGCCACTTTGGAATTTTTGTAACAACATAATCAATAGCAGGTTCAAAAGCTGCAACTGTTTTTTTAGTAACTGCATTTTTTATTTCGTGCATATTATAGCCAATAGCAATTTTAGTCGTAACTTTTGCAATAGGATACCCCGTTGCTTTTGAAGCAAGTGCTGATGAACGGCTTACGCGTGGATTAACTTCAATAACATAGTATTCATTAGATTTTGGATTTAAAGCATATTGAACATTACATCCGCCTTCTATTTTTAATGCACGAATTATTTTTATAGCAGAACTTCTAAGCATTTGGTATTCTTTATTATTTAAAGTTTGACTTGGTGCAACAACAAAACTATCACCAGTATGAATACCAATCGGGTCAATATTTTCCATATTACATATTATTATACAAGTGTCATTTGAATCACGAATTACTTCATACTCTATTTCCTTAAACCCAGCTATACTTTTTTCAACCAAAACCTGATTTATAGGACTTTGAGATAAGCCAATATTAACTATTTTTTCATATTCTTCATAAGTTTTAGCAATACCGCCACCACTTCCACCAAGTGTGTATGCAGGACGAATAATAATTGGTAAGCCTATATTTTGATAGAATTTATCTGCTTCTTCAAAACTAGAAACAATAGCACTTTCAGGCACAGGTTCGTTTATTTCAATCATTAAATTTTTAAACAGTTCTCTATCTTCTGCCATTTTTATTGAATCAATTGTTGTGCCTAAAACTTTTACATTATATTCATTTAAAACACCCTCTCTATCAAGTTCACAAGCCAGGTTCAATGCTGTTTGACCACCCAAAGATGCAATAAGACCTTGCGGTTTTTCTTTTTTTATAATTTGAGTTAATGAATCCAAAGTCAAAGGTTCAATATAAACTTTATCAGCTATCATTTCATCTGTCATTATTGTAGCTGGATTTGAATTTACAAGAACAACTTCTAAATTTTCTTCCTTCAAAGCCCTGCAAGCTTGAACTCCTGCATAATCAAACTCTGCAGCCTGACCAATAACTATTGGGCCAGAACCTATTACTAACACTTTATTCATATTTTCATTAATTGGCATTGGTTATCATTTCCTTCTATTTTATTTCTAAAGCTTCAAGCTGAATATGCTTTTTATATTTTGGACGTAAATTGTTTACATGAATTTTGTTTTCTTTGGTTATAACAAACTTTTTTACATCAGCATGTTTAAATTTATTTCGCATATCATAATCAAATTTCATAAATTTATTATCCATTATATCAACTCCTTATTTTTACAATTTATACTTTCGAGCCATTCGTCAAAAATAATAGAAGCATCATTTGGTCCAGGCGATGCTTCAGGATGAAATTGCAAAGCTTTTATATTATATTTTTTTGATTCAAATCCTTCAATTGTATTGTCATTTAAATTTCGATGAGTTACCTCAATATCATCTGGAAGATTTTCCTCCAATACTTTATATCCATGATTTTGCGAAGTCATAAAAACTTTTCCGGATCTTAAATCAATAACAGGATGATTACCTCCACGATGTCCAAATTTTAGTTTATCTGTTTTTGCATTTAATGCAAGTGCTAATATTTGATAACCTAAACATATACCAAATATTGGTATTTTACCTATTATTTTTTTTATATTTTCAATTATTAATGTGCAATCTTTTGGATCTCCTGGCCCATTTGATAATAATAGAGCA
>USEW01000047.1 GCA_900553845.1 uncultured bacterium | reverse complement strand
CTGACAACTGAAATTATATAAATATAAGAAACTTTATAATTTTTATTAATATTGTCGAAAAAAACATAGTAACTATTATTTTCAACATTTTTTGAAGCAATAGACGTTTTATATTGTATTTTGTCTTTATAAAATAAAGCGCATGTTATATTCGTATTACCAATATCAATAGTTAAAATCATAATTATAATTTTAACAAAAACAAAAATAATTATTGCAGTTTAATTTTTAATAAACAACATAATTGGTTTATGGCAGCTTTAGAAACAAATGTATCTTTTAAGGCGTTAATTGTCATAAATGAGTGTATGGTACCTAAATATCTAACACATAAAACATTTACACCAAGATTCATAAGTTTTGAAGCAAACAATTCTCCGTCATCTCTTAAAGGATCATTTTGTGATGTAATGATAAAAGTGTCAGGTAATCTTTTCAAGTTATCATCACTAGCATAATATGGTGACACATATTTATTATAAACATCTTCTTTTTTTGAAATATAACTTATAACATATTTTTTCATATTTTTTTTAGTTAAATATGGACCATATTTAAAATCTCTCATAGATTTGCCTTTAAGCCGCAGATTTGTAATTGGATTAATAAGCGCCATGAAAGATACTTTGGGCCCGTTATTTTCAATGTTCATTATATTTGTTGAAATAGCTAAATTGGCACCTGAGGAATCGCCTACAATTGCAATTTTATTTTTATCTAAGTTGTAATTTGAGCTATATTCATAAAAATAATTTAAAGTTTGATAACATTCATTTAGCGCATTTGGAAATTTATTTTCAGGGGAAAGGCTATAACTTGGAAATATTAAAGCACAACCTGTTTGGTTAACTATAGTTTGAATGGTTCTATTATAACTATCTTTTGAGCCATATACAAATCCACCGCCATGAAGATATATAATTATGGGCAGCATTTTGTCATTACTGTCTTGTGGTTTGAAGATACGCACAGGTAAATTATTTTCAAAGCCGATTGGAAGATTAACATCATTTATTTCACAATCTGGTAAATCATCACCTTCTTGTGATTTTTGAACAAAATCAATAACTTCACGTAGATTCTTATAATCTTCATTTGGTGGTAATGGATTTTCGTTAAATTTTTTAGTAAAAAGTAAAATATCTTTTATCAATTGTGGATGTTTTGAATTAGCCCTATCCATAAATATTTGTCTCCTTATAAATAATTATTTATTTATAGTCTTTACGAAAATAAAAAAATTATTATGAGCCAATCTATTATTAAATCTGACTATTTTACTATTAAGAAAAAATTAACTTGACAATTAAGTTAAGGTTTTAATATAATAAAGATGTAAAAATTAAATATTGGGGCGTCGCCAAGTGGTAAGGCACCTGGTTTTGGTCCAGGCATTCGGAGGTTCGAATCCTTCCGCCCCAGATTAATAATATAATAAGACCTAATTTGCTAATATATTTTTTTTAAAGAATTAAAAGCTATATTTATACAAAATTAGAATCATGATTATCATACCCCCCCAAAGGGATTAAATTTAAATCATCAAGTATTTTATTGTATTCTTCAATTTTATTTTTCTCGATTTTATTTTGATAAGCCATATGAAATTTTTCGGTTGTTTTTATTAACCCTTTTGAATTTTTAACCATATATGTTAATGTTTCCTTTGGATCAGCTAAATCCTTTGCAAAATAGTAAGGATGGGCAAATCCAATCACAATATCTTTATAGTCCTTTAATGTTTCAATAATTTTTTCAAAACTGTTTTCTGAGTCACACACAATTTTCCCATCAACAATTTTAGGAAAATATTTTTGACATTTCTTCTCTATTTCCTCATCAAACATAGGAGTTTTCGTTTTATAATCAGATTGTTTTAAAAATTTATCAAAACCTTGATAAGTTACATTAGGTTTTTGTACTTTGCGTGTGAAATCAGAGTTAAAAACATAATCTTGCATTAACTTGTCAAATAATTCGTCAGGTTGGCAATTTTTTTCCTTTGCCATTTTGATAACACGATTTTTTATCTGTGCATAATGATAAACACGATAATGCAAATTGTACGCGAAAGTTTCATAGTTTTCGTTCAATAAATATTTTTTCAATTCTTTAATGGAAAATCCGCTACCAAGTTCTTCGATAGTTCTATCAATCATTATTTTGCGATTATTTTTGATTTTTGTGGTTAGACTTTGTATTCTTTCATCATCCGGGTTAATACAATGTATAAGTAATTCGCCTGATTTAATTTTATTATCTTTATCAAGTATATTAAAACTTAACTCAACACCAGGTACAAACTTTATATTTTTGTATTTTTCAGGTTCTTTCCTTATTATTTTCAAAGCTTCAGCAACACCTTCAACAGAATCATGGTCCGTTAGTGCAAATATAAATTTGTTACCGGTTTGATTATAAATTTTATTCCCATATTCGCAAGCTTGGTTTAAAATATCCTCAACTTTTCCATACCCGTCTGAATGATTTGAATGCGAGTGCAAATCAAGTTGAAAAATACCGTTTTGTGTATTTTGATAAGTTTTTTCGTAATTTTCTCTTTTTTTAGTTTTTAAAGTTGATAAAAATTCCTTTTTCTTCATAACACAAGGCAAATCATCATAAACATTTTTCGTTTTAAAACACTTAATACCCAAAACAACACCAAGTGTCACAACAGGAACAGCAACTGCGGTGGAACTTATTATAGCTTTTTTCGTCTTGTCTTTTTTGCCATTTATATCATCTGTTGTTTTATTGTTTTTTGACCTAAAAGATATTGATGTTCTAAAGCTGTTGTTAAAATTAGGTATATTATTAAGATGCATCATATAGCCTCAAAAATTTTAGTCATCAATTATATGATAGTTAATATTTAGGACATTTCAGCTGGAATTTTTCCTGCTACCATATCATTCATCTTCAATGCTCGAGAGCCATCTGGGCATTGAAAATATATATCCTGTTCACCATCATCACACATATTTTTGATTACATTTTTAATAAAATAATATTGGAAGTTGCTTTCCCAAAATTTAAAATGTTTTTCTACCTTTTCACGAGCTTTTAATTTTGGTTTTAATTCGTCTGAAGATCCGTTTTTATATTTCTTCATATAATATCGTAACCCTGCCATATTTGACATTTGATAAAATTTTGAAGAATAAAATCTATTTAATATTTCCTTATCATCTTTTTCAGCGGCAATACGATATGTTCTAGTGCATTCTCGAATAGGTTCAATAAGATAAGCAAAGTTTTTAGCATCTTCTTTAAGATAGACGGGAAGTATTTTTGATAGTTCAAGATTAAATTGGGCTCGTTCAATCGGATCTTCTATATTCTCAATTGCATAACTTGCTTTATCTTCGTCATATCCTAACTTTTCTGTATACCGATCTAAGATACTTATCATCGCCAGAACTTGTTTTTTTGTATAAACATTAGGAAATGCAGCATAATGATTTACACTTAAAATTCGGGTGTCCATATTTTCCCACAATTGCCCACGATATTCATTAATTACATCTTCATCACTTAATTTATAATTAGAAGAACCTTTAATTATTACAAAAGCTTTATCTAAATCACTCCCTGGCCATGCATGAGCTAAGCCAACTGAACACGCACCATCGTAACCATACATAATAACATCTGCAGCATTAGGATCGTAATATTTAAACATTTTATTTGTATTCTTTTCAGCTACACCAATTGTTCTTTTAAATTCATCTTCAATTTTTTGTGAGCATTCTTTTAAATTTGGAAAACCAGTTAATTTTATATAATTTTCGACAAAATCTTTACATAGGTTGAAATATTTATCATAATCAATACAATCTAAAAAACTAAAATTCTTTGCTCTTATTGCCTTATTTTCACGCCTTTCGGTCTCTCTTGTAGATTTATCTTCTTCATACCTCTCTGAAGTATCTGTATACTTTGCATGTTTTAATTTATTAAAAAGCGATAAAGCTTGGTCAAAACTAATATAATGTAACCGCATCAAATATTCAACATCTTCTGGTATAGGCAAAGTTACAGGTTTGCCAAAACTAATTCGTCCGTTTTTGAACGGATATTTTTTTAATGATAATAAATTTCTTTGTATTAAATATGATTGTGAAAATTTTGTGTCAAAAGGTGTCTTTTTATCAACTTCATTTGTATCGTTTGTATTTATAACATAATCATGTGTTTTTTTAACTTTATCAAATTTTAAATAATTATTTTCAAAAGCTACATGTGTCCCTATAACTTTCATATTATATTATCCTCTTAAATTAAAATACAGAAATATATAATTACAATAAAACATAAATTTGATATGTCAATGACATATATTAAATTAAATTTTACATATACTGGATTGAAACACGTTTAAAGAATTTTTCTTCTAAAATTTTAGCTATTTTTTTTATAATATTTTTCCTAATTTCAATTTCAATGGGCAAGTTTGGGTCATAATGAGCTTGATTAAGTTTAGCTCCCACCATAATTTTTATAACATCTGAATCCAAAAAGAATTTAACAAGTTTCCCTGCTGCATCTTCGCAAATATTACAAGGATTGGCTTCAAGGTATTCACTTGTTTTTGTTAGAGTTAAAATTCCTTCTGTAACGAGATCAACACCTTCCATATAGGACTCTTTGGGTAATTTTCCAGAGTCAATTGTCAACTTTGTTTCAATTGGTATTTTTAACTCACGTGATAATAAATTTGCTGTTGTGCCCCCTGATATTGCTTTTTTACCTTCAAAATTTTTAAACACATTAGCATAATAGCTGTCTTTTTCACTATGATAAGGTGGCCCGGTAAACAAAAGAGCACTTCTTGGTTTTCTAAAATATATTGAACAAGCTGATATGTCATCTTTTGCAAGACGGTCAACTTCTATATTTTTTGCCTCATTAACAATATATTTTGTCAAATCACGACTTGAAATATTTGGATTTTGATTTAATTTTCTTAATACTATATCAATTAGTCCCTCACGACGAAGCCCCAATTTCAAATGTTTTGTGCCCAAACCTGATTGGGTTACACCATCTGAACAAAAAATAAGTCTGTCATTTTCCTCCAATTTTATTTTATAAATATGCATATGTCTATTTTTAAATGTTTTTGAGTTGATTATTTCACATTCTGGTTCCATAACTTTATTATTGTGTATCCATATAAATTGTGGATTTCCTTCTTCAACTATTTTTGCAACACCATCATCACTTATATCAATAGCAGAAAAAGTTGAATAGCTTATTTTACGAACCTGACAAACAGGAAGTGAGTTCATAACAATTTCACAAGCATTTTCAATGCCAGATTGTGCTTCAATAAACTTAAGCAGCATGGTTGCAGTCATACAAGACAATATGTTTGCTTTAATGCCGCTTCCAAGACCATCCGATAAAACAGCAATAAGCCGCCCGGTATCACAATATCTTTTTGATACAAAATAGTCTCCATATGCATTTTGATTATATTTTTTTTCCTGGGTGCAATCAATATCAATAAACACTATTTTTTCTAAACCTCATCTTTTTGTTGTGTTTCATTTTTTGCATCATATCCTTGTGCTATTGAATTTAAAAGTAACTCGGTTTCAACCATATGTTCACCAAGTAAACAAGCTATATTTTGTACAATTGCTATATTTTTTGAAATAACCTCGTGAGCTTTTGTCGCTATTTTTTCCCGGTTTGTTTCAGATTTTGTAACGTCGGTTATTATTGCACCAACGAGCAATCCTTTTTCAACTGTAAAAGCTGAAATATCATAAATACGATTATTTATTATATGATGTTCTTTATGGATATCTTTACCAGACTTTAATGCATCTTTAAATACATCACCAAAATCCACAATTCTATCAATTGCTGCACCTTTTAAACCATCATTTGACTGGCTTAAAATTTCGTACATAGAATCGTCACAAAACATTTTCATAAATGAATCATTTGCTTCCATAATATTTAAATCACTATCAACCATAACCATAGCTGAAGGCATACAACGAAGCATAGCTGCTGCTTTTTGCATAGCTATTTTTCTCATATATGAAACACACATTGAAGGTTCTGCTTCACCTGCAATAAGAGCATTTGCCAAATCACGACAAGTTTTATATCCACATCCTCCACAATTTAACTCATCTTCTTCATTATATTTGCCGATACGTTTCATTGCTTCTTCAATTTCATTTAGAGGATAAATATGACTTTCAACAGGTTTTGCTTCATAATCTTCAATAACAACCGTATTTGCTTGATTGGGAACATCTTCTCTATATTTTACATTCTTTAAAATATTTGATGTAACATTAATACTTGATTTATGACTTGATATACAAGGACCGTTAATACATCCGCCTGAACAAGCAAGTGCTTCAATAAATATTTTTTTATCAAGTTTCTCAGGTGCAAGATTTTTTATTGATTTATCAAATGCACTTAGTGAGCTTATGCTCAATAACTGGGTTGAATCATCAACACCAGCTTGTTTTATTGTTTCATTCATTCCGCCTTCAATAGGATAAATGGCTCCTTCGTTTGAGTTTGCAAGCGTAAAATTGTCATCATTTTGATTAATATTCAAATTATTTACATCAATAAATTCTTCTTTTATCCAATAATTTAATTCTTCAAAAGTCAAACTAACGCTAATAAGATCCGGATGTCTATCAGATTCACTTTTCTTTGCAACACAAGGTCCAATAAACACAACAGCAATATCGTTACCATAAGCTTCCTTTAACATTTTTGCATGTGTTAAAGCAGGTGAAGCAATGGGAACAATATTCTTGGCAAATTTTGGATAATAAAGTCTAATATATTCAACAATAACAGGACAAGCTGAAGAAATAAAAAGCCCCTTTTCACTTTGATTTAAAATATTTGCTGTTTTTATTGAAACTTCCTGTGCGCCCAATGCAGTTTCACTTACCGCTTCAAATCCTAATTTTTTCAAAATAGCTATCATTTTTGAAGCAGAGTAATCAAACACACCTACCCAGGTTGGCGCAAGTGAAACATAAACTTTTTTACCGCTTGACATTATTGCTTTGACACGGTTTATATCATATCTTATTCGTTTTGCATTTGATGGACAAGATTTGACACACTCACCACAATTAATACATTTTTCACTTAAAACCGAAGCATGACCGTCTTTTATTTTTATTGCTTTAACATGACATTCACGGACACAACGATAGCAATCGTGACACTCATTTTTAAGAGTGTAGACGGGAAATAGTTTGTTCATCTTTTAACTTTCCTAATATTTCCATTAACTTTTCTTTTGTGACATTGTTATATTCACATTCATTAACTAATATTGTAGGTCCAAGCTCGCATTTATTTTCGCAGCGGGAGCCAACAAGTTCATATTCTACATCGAGTTTGTTTTCTTTAATAAATTTTTCAATAATTTCCAAATTTTCATTGTTCCCGCGGGCAAAGCATGAACTTCCCATACATATTTTTATTTCGTTTGACATAATAACCTTTTTTATTTCTTTTATATTTTTCTTTTATTCTTTTATTATAGCACTATT
The DNA here is from genome assembly GCA_900553845.1 of uncultured bacterium. Classification (GTDB taxonomy): domain Bacteria; phylum Cyanobacteriota; class Vampirovibrionia; order Gastranaerophilales; family Gastranaerophilaceae; genus UMGS1477. The sequence goes on along the minus strand of USEW01000047.1, from coordinate 3,940 downwards.
TTATTTTTTATAAAATATAAAAGGCGCTGAGTTCAAAATGAACTCGGCACCTTTAAAATATTATTTATAGAAATTTAAAATAATTCAGGTGTATCAATTTTTTGCATTTCTTTATATTCTTCAACACTTACTGTGTCAGGAGCTTGAGCCTTTTTCTCAAGACCTTTTTCAAGAAGTTTTGGTTGCATTTGAGCTAATTTTTTATCCGCATATACTAAATCAGTACCAATTGAAGTTTTAATAAGCTCAATAGTTTTTTCAGTTGGTGCACCATCTTTACCAACAATCTCTTGAGCAGAATAACTTGCCCAATTTTCAGGTAATTTTTCAATAGATGTATATCCTACATCACCATCTAAACGTTTATCAATTTCATTTTCCAAAACTTTTGTAACGTATTCTTTTTGTGATTCAAAATGACAAGGTTCAACGACTTTGTTGCCAATAATTTCTTCTGGATCTTTATTTTCATATTTCTTAAATAATTCTGCTGCCATTTTTAAATGTTCTATTTCAAACATCATAAATTCTTCCCAAATTTGTTTAATACGTTCATTTGTCTCATCTTTATAGCAGTTATAATAAGTTGATACTTCGGTAAATTCGTGAAGAAGCAATTTTTCAAATATAGTTTCGGATGGGTCAATTAATGATTCATACATGGTTACGTGTTCTTCTTCGACATCACATATTTCAGCATAAGTGCGGCTTAAATCGTCATTTCCATACATAAAACCGTGTTCAGCATAGAAGTTGTGTGTTTGCTGCTCGCCTGATACAAGAGTCAAAATGTTTACTTTTGTTTGGGGTAATGCCGTATTTTTATCGTAATGTTTTCTCAAACGGATTCTGTTGTCATTATGATGATTTTGTGTTGGACGGCTTATTACAACATCGGTTTTGTTTTGAAGGATATCGTTTGGGTTTACACCATCATTCATATATGCCCATTGACTATAACGGTATAAATGGTCAAAATCTTCAAGCAAACCAAAATCAAATGTTTCTTTTACATATTCATCAGGTTCATTTTGAGCCAAATATGCAGTTAAATCAACCGCAACCTGCTCATAGCCTAATGTCGTCTCCAATACTGTTTGATTGGCAGGTGTTAGCCAGTTTACAGTTGTTTGCTGCATATCTTCAATACGGCGTGAATGCGAAATTATTTTTTTTACATCATTATCAAGATCAAACAATCGTGCAAATGCATGTTTAAAATTCCACGCTTCAATTTCAATACCGTTCATTAAAATTTGTCTTGTTCTTGTATAACAATCTGTATCAAGTTTATTTAATGGCCGTTTTACTATATCATGCCAACTTCTTAACTGTTTATCCAATGATATTCCCTTTTCCATAAGCGGATTAAATGTCATTTTTATTTCTCCTTAAGTAATATAAAATAAATAAGTAACAATATAATTAAAAATTACTTTATTCGTTTATTCATTCACTTATAGCATAGTTTTTTTTATGTCTATTATCGTATCGGGTAATTTATATTTTATTTAACATATAAAATTTTCTTAAATCGCTTTTATACCCAAATATATTTGTATCAATCCCATTTGTTTCAACTTTTATTGCATTATTATAATCAGTTCTTAAAAAATTAATATTATTTTTATCTAAAACGTACAATGTTGAATAATGCGGGTGGTAATATTTATTTTTACCAGTCGATAGTACAACTATTTTGGGATTTAAATATTTTATCATATCTTCACTTATAGTATTCATACCGCCATGGTGACCAGATTTGAGAAAAGTAATGTTTTTGGGCAAATAAGATTTTAAAGCATAGAAAGTCGAAGATGATGCATCACCCATAAATAGAGCATTAAAATTTTTACAATTTAAATGCGTGATAATAGACATATCGTTTTCATTTATTGCATTTGCATTATAAAATGTTGTAAAACTTATATCGTCTTCAACAAACACTTGATTATTGTTTTTAACGTATTCATAATTTATATTATTCTCTTTAATATATTTCCATATATCATCATAGCATTTGCTTTTGTGATTTGTTTTTAACAAAATAGTTTTATTCACCTTAACATTTTTATAAATATCAATCAAGCCTCCTGCATGGTCGGAATCATAGTGAGTTAAAATTATAAGATCTATATTTTTAATATGATTGTCTTTTAAATACTTATATAAAATCATTTCTGCTTTTGATGAAGACCCATTGAATCCTGATTTTGCGGTGTCAATCAGAACATACTTTTTCTTCATTGTCTTAATTAGCATCATATCAGAATTTCCAACTGAAAAGGTTATTAAATCTAATGTTTTGGGTTTAAAATCAATAAATGAAAATGCTAAAATTAAAATGATAACTGTCATTAAAATATGCTTAAATTTTTGTTTTAAATTTAAAACAAAAGTTATTATAATTATATAATATAGTAATATCTGGTAAATATGTGGTTTAAATGTTACCATTATAGAATTGGGCATAGTTAAAAAAAGGTTTGAAATACTTATTATTAAAAATAAAAACGGATCTAAAATAAAATCTGTAATTTTTATTAAAATTTCACCAATATTCGGGATTAATGCAAAAAATGCTGTTACAAAACCTACAAAACTAACTATCATAATAAGTGGTAATACAAGAATATTTGCGAAAATTGAATATAAATTAAATGAGTTAAAATAAAACATTTGAAGCGGGAAAACCCACAATTGAGCAACAATAGGAGCAATAAGGTCACCTTTTAAAGCCATTGGAATTTTATTTTTATAAGGAAACGATTTTAAAAATGTATCTGAAGAAATAATTAATCCGAATGTTACTAAAAACGACAGTTGAAAGCTTATATCCTTTATTAAAAGCGGGTTTTTGATTAACATTAAAAAAGCAGCAAGTGAAATTAAGTTTATTGACTTAGCTTCCCTATTTATAAGTTTACCAAGTAAGACAAATTCAATCATAATTCCAGCACGAACAATAGACACAGGAAATCCTGTCATGCACAAATAAAGCACAATAATAACCATATTTAAAACTATATTAAGCCGGTATGGAGTCTTAATAAGTTGAAAAATAAAGAAACAAACAGCAAAAATAAGCCCAACATTTAATCCGCTTGCTGCCAAAAGATGCGTTAAGCCGGAATGAAGAAATGAATTTTCAAGCTCTTCTGTAGGATTAATCGCATTATCGCCAAAAACAACACCACCTAAAAGTTCAAGCTTATGCTTTCCTATATATTTTGAATGTTTATAAATTATGTTATCACGTATATCGTTTATACGTTTCATAAATAACCATTTAAAATCGTTTGAAGAATCAAGTTTACTAAAACTTCCAGATTCTACATAAAAAACCGTAAAAACACCTTTTGTTTTTAAATAATCACGATAGGAAAACTGTGAAGGATTAACTGAATCAAAAGGAATATCAAAATTGCCGTTTAAAACCAACCTGTCACCTATTTTTAAATCTTTATAACAGTCTCTATTTTCGTTTAAATTAACAAATGTCTTATTTGGCTTTGATAATAATATATTTTTATTATTTTTTAGTTTTAATTCGTCAATTTCAAAATAAAAACGGGTTTTATCTATATTGTTAGTTTCAGGTATACTTGAAATCGTTCCAGTTATTTGTGCATGATTATTTGGAGAGTTTAAAAATAAAGTATCATAATCTTTAATTTGTAATTTACAATTTAAAATACTTAAAGCAAAAATAAAATAAAGAAAAATAAAAAGTTTAGCTTTATCTTTAAATATGAACAAAAAAACTATAAATAGAATTAAAATGATTAAAGCAGTAAAAGGAATAATATTAAATAAACTAGCTATTATACCTAAAATATAAACTAATAATATATAAAAAAATATTGAAATATTATTATCTAAATCTTTATCTTCCACAAAAAATCCAAAAACTTTTTTATTATTTTTTTTACTTATGATA
>USEW01000046.1 GCA_900553845.1 uncultured bacterium | reverse complement strand
ATAGCCTCATTAATTTTGCCAGTTTGCTCAAGATTGTCTTTAGCTAAATCGTCTTTAGCAATATTAATAGCCTCATTAATTTTGTCGGTTATAACTGATATTATTTTACTTATTCCTTTTGCAATGCTTATCTTTAAACCATCTTGCACAAGCTGTTTCATTTCTTCTCTTGAAACAGTTTGTATGCTGTTTGTTATATTTTGCATTCCTTCATCAACTACGTTTTTAACATCTTCTATTGTCAGCGAAGGCATATTATTTGATGCTGTCTGGCTTGTTGAATTTTGGACCTGTGCAGCATTTTTTGCAGTTTCAGAAACTTTTTGATCCTTTGCTTTACCAAACAATTTTGATAATCCGTTATTAATTGAATCACCCAGTTTACACATGCCTTTTTTAAAACCACCAAGCTCTTTATTGTTAAGATCAACATCCTTCCACTTGTTCTTTCTTAATATAGCAGCAGTCGATGGAACTGCAACTGCGACTACACCCAAAACGGCTCCGGTAGTTATCGTCGCAATTGCACCTTTGCTTAATTGTTTTTTAGACTTGTTCTCTTCTTGAAGCATTAGTGTATCGCCTTGTGTCTCATTCAGATAGGTTTCTGTTTCTGCTTTAAAACTTATTTGTTTTTTAACAGACTTGGCTGATCCATCTTTAGGCATTAGAGGGACAACTACTTTACTTACTTTCACGATTCTCTTCTCCTAATAATATAATAACCATAAAAAAATTGCATATTTGCTATTTATCTATATAAAACTTATAAAAATTTTTTTTGCTAGTTTTTTAAAATTTTGTTACAAAAATTTACAAAAGCCGAATTATAGTAATAATCGGCTTTTTGTATCTTCATATTTAATAATTGTGTATTAAGTTTTATAGATTTTCAGGATCTTCAAAGCCTGGAGAACGACTGTTTAAGTTGCTGTAACCTGGGTTTGAATACACGCTTTTCCTGATATATTTATCCGTATAATTTCCCTTTTCAAGCAACATTTTTAGCGTATTTTCACGATTAACAAGCGGATGCATTTTTTTAGCATCTTCAGGAAATTTTTTAGCAAGATGATGCCAGACAACAGCCTCTAAAGTCCAGGCATAGGTTTCTTCATTTAGTGAATTAAACTCATCCTGGTGTATGGCTTCATGTGCAAGAAGGGCAGCCAAAGCACTTGGTGGGGCATCCTCGTGTTTTTTGTTTATATATATATAAAGTCTGTCTTTACGTTTATATCCCAATGCGTCAAAAGAAGCATGTTTAGCAGACATATCACCAAGATTTCTGAACTCTATTTTAACAGGCTTGCCAGTTAAATTCTTTCCAAGAATAGCGTTACGAGAAAACTCACCTGGTGTTGAAGATAAAAGTTCAACAGAATATATTATCTTTTCATCGTCTGTAACCTTTTTATACATTTTTTTTAGTTGTACAAATTGTTCTTCATTTAAATCAGAGAAATAAAGACTCTGTTTTTTTTCTCCATCCAAAACAGTATTTTTTTCAACCATATTGTCAGGCGCACAATACGCTATATTGCATATAAATAAAGCACTTAAAGCAATATTAACTATTTTTTTTCTAATTTTTACCATAAACACATTTCCTAATTCTAACTATCTACATTATGCCACCTGTATAATTATGAGGCAAATTTTTATAGTCTTAATTTTTAGCCAATTGGACATTAAATCAATTTCCAAAAAAATATATAACATTTTTAGAGGATATGAATTAAGCAAAATATAAATTATACTTTAGAAAAATAAAATGTAGTGCAATAAAAAGGAGATAATAATGTATCGAGATTACAAAATTGTCAGCGATTGTATTGAAGATATACCTGCATTTGCCTACCAGACAGATACAATTCGTGAAACTTTTGAAAAAATAAAAAAATACAAACTCACAAATTTAATTATTGTCGACAAAAACAAAAAGATTCAGGGCAATATTTCACGCAATGAACTTAGAAAAAATGTTAAATCATTAGGAGAAATGCCCATTTCAACTATATTAAGTGAACGTAATTTTAAAAAAATAACTACATTTCCAACGTCATTTTTAAGCGATGCTATTCACGTTATGAAGCTTTTCGGGATAAATTTTTTGCCTGTATGTAATGACCATCTTGACCAGCAATTTATTGGCATAGTGAAGTTTAAAGAATATGAAAACTTACGCCCAAGTATAGTTTAATAATCTGGATAAATGTTTAGGTTTTATACAAAAAGAATTTGCAAAAATAAATATTTTAATGATAAAATATAATTAAAATATTTATTACTTTATTAAAGTAAGAAAAAGAGTTTTTGTAAATTTTATAGATGTTAAATAAAATATTAAAACAGGTAAATAAACCATACCAATATATAGGCAATGAATTAAATATAAGTAAAAAAGATTTTAATGATTCGAAAGTAAAGACAGTTCTTGTTTTTCCTGATGTTTATGAAATCGGTGCAAGTAATTTTGGACTTAAATTACTTTACGAGCTTATAAACCGCAATGAAAACATTTTCTGCGATAGAGCCTATGCGCCAAATACAGATTTTATCCTGGAGCTTCAGAAATATAACAGTTTTCTATACGCAATTGAAAGCAAAAAGCCTTTAAAAGATTTTGATTTAGTTGGTTTTTCACTTCAATATGAACTTTTCTATCCTACTATATTAAAAATACTTGAACTTGGCGGTATTGAAATATTTAATGATAATCGTAATAATAATTCACCAATTATAATAGCAGGTGGTCCTAGTGCTTATAATCCTGAACCTATGTCAAAATTTATTGATTTATTTATGATAGGTGATGGAGAAGATGTTAATATTGAAGTATTTAATTTATATTCCAAACTAAAAGAAGAAAATAAAACACGTGATGAAATCATAGAAGCATTAAGTAAAATAGAAGGCGTATACTCGCCGAAATATACTGACAAAACAAAAAAAGTTAATAAACGGGTAAGTGAAATAAGAAATGATAATGCGCCAATAAACTTGATAGTACCGAATTCAAAAAGCATTCACGACCGTGCAATAGTCGAAATTCGTCGCGGTTGTGGAAGAATGTGTCGTTTTTGTCAAGCAGGACATACTAACTTACCAATTCGAGAACGTGAAGTTGATGATGTCAGATATCTTGTTTGTGAATGTATTAAAAATACTGGGTATGATGAAGTTTCACTTTTATCATTAAGTTCAAATGATTATCAAAATATTGAGGCTGTGCTTGAGAATCTTAATGAAATTTTAGAAAAAAGACACATTTCAATTTCACTTCCATCCCAGCGTATCGACAAATTTTCAGTGGATATAGCAAAGAATATTAATAAAGTACGTAAAACAACTATTACACTTGCCCCTGAAGCTGGAAGTGAAAGATTAAGACGTGTTATCAATAAAAACTTAACTAAAGATCAAATTGTTGATACTGTTTTAAAATGCTACAAAGAAAATTTTGACAGCTTCAAGTTTTATTTTATGATAGGTTTGCCAACCGAAACATACGAAGATTTAAATGAAATGGCCAATTTATTAAAGTTTATTATTGATGAAGCAAAAAAGATAAGAAGTGAGTATAATATTAAAAACCCGCTTAAAATAACTATTTCATTATCAATATTTGTGCCAAAACCTTTTACTCCGTTTCAGTATGCTTCTCAAAATGACTTTAATACAATTGATGAAAAAATATCTTATTTAAAAAATCTTATTTCAAAGATAAAAGGGGTAAAGCTTAATTATCATAGTAAAAAAGTTTCTCAACTTGAAACTTGTTTTTCTCGCGGCGATAGTTCATTGTGTGAATTAGTCTATAAAATGTACAAAAATGGACAATATTTAATATCCTGGGAAGAAAATATTGATTATGAGCTTATTAACGAACTTTCAGGCTTCAAACTAAGTGAACTTGCAACGAAAAAATATAGCTTAAATGAAAAATTGCCATGGGATTTTATAAGCTGTGGAATTAACGATAATTGGTTTAAAGAACAATATAAACTAGCTGTCGAACTTGAGCAAAACATTAAACCATGTGAAAGTGGTTGTATAAATTGCGGTGTTTGTTCAAATTTAAAAGTAAAAAAACAGCTTGCACAAAAATTACAATATAAAAGCAAAAAAACAAAACCTAATGAAAATCTAGACAAAAAATCAAAAACAGTACGGGTGAAATACAAAAAATCAGGCGATCTAAAATACTTATCTCATCTTGATATGCAAAATATAATAATAAAAATGCTCAATCGATGCGCTTTTAAAATGGATTATACAAACGGATATAATCCTACGCCTAAAATTTCGTTTTCGTCAGCACTTGGATTGTTTATGGAAAGTGATTGCGAATTTTTTGATTTTTGTATTTTTGATGATATAAAAGAGACTAATATTAAAAATTTGCTTTCAAAAAATGCGAATCAGAATCTTATTATAGACAGTATAAAAATATATGACGAAAAGCCAGTTTCACTTGATAAAACAATTGAATGGGCGCATTATGAAGTTGAATTGATATCAAATGAAAATAAAATAAACATTTTAAATACAATAAAAGAACGTATTTTAGATGAAAATTTTGAGATAAAAAAAGAAAATAAAAAGAAAAAAACAAGCCAAAATATAAAAGTTGCAAAATCATTAAAGGAAGCAAAAATATTTAATGACAAACTTTATATTACATTAAAAACAGGAACAAACCAAAGTGATATACCAAATATTCGTTGTGATGTTCTTATTGAGCAAGCTAATTTAGAAAATTATATATTTAAAATAAAAAGAACAAAATTTTATGATAAAAATTTAAAAGAAGTATTAATATAAGTTTAAAAAAGGAATATTTTTATGACAAAAACAATAATAATAGCTGAGCGCGATAACATCGCCTGTGTTATTGAAAACAAAAAAGTAAGTGAATTTTTCGTACATAAAGGTGATGTTTTATTAAATGATGTATTTTTATCAAAAGTTGAAAACATACTTCCAAGTATCGATGCAGCCTTTGTAGATGTAGGTATAGGCAAAATGGGATTTCTACATGCCGAAGATATAATAGGTAAAGGAACGTTAAAAGAAAAAACATCACCAAATGCAAAAATAATGGTTCAGGTAGTAAAAGAGCCAACAGGTCATAAAGGACCACGTGTTACAACATCAATAAGTTTGCCTGGGCGTTTTTTGGTGCTTATGCCATTTGAAACAGGTGTTAATGTTAGCAAAAAAATTGAATCTTCACAAGAACGAGCAAGACTTAAGTCCATTGTAAGTTTGATGAAACCCGTAGGTGTTGGAGTTATAATTAGAACTGAAGCTCAGGACCAGACTGAAACTGATATTCAAGATGATTTAAATATCCTTCTTGAAAAATGGAATGATATTATTATTGCGGCTGAGCACAATGATGCGCCATCCCTATTATATCGTGACCAAGATTTGCTTTATCGTGTTATTCGTGAAGTTTGCACGGAAGATGTTGATGAAATTATTGTAGATACCTCTTTTGCACAAAGCAGGGCAAATCAACTTCTTCAAACCTGGAATATGGATAAAAATATCAAAATTACACAATATAAAGGCAAGGAACCTTTGCTTATAAATAAAGGTATAGACAAAGAGATAAAAGCAGCACTTCAAACAAAAGTCAATTTGAAATCAGGCGGTTATTTATTTATACAGACAACGGAAGCATTAACTGTAATAGATGTTAATAGTGGTAAATTTACATCATCGGCTACTCAAGATGAAACTATTTTTAAAACAAATATTGAATCGATTCATGAAATAGCCCGACAGTTAAAACTGCGCAATATTGGTGGGATAATTGTTGTAGACTTTATTGATATGACAAGCCGTTCAGATAAAGTGAAAATACTTGAAGAGCTTGAACTCGTGCTTCAAAATGACAAAGCAAAGCCTCAAGTCGGACAACTATCTGATTTTGGTCTTGTTGAATTAACTCGTCATCGTCAAGGTCAATCTTTGCTTGAAATGTTTACAAATAAATGTTCAAACTGCGGCGGTTCAGGACATGTATTAAAGGAGATGAAATTTGCTGACCCTTCTTCAAATGCAGCAGACAATCCGTATCAATCAAAATTCTCACGTGTTAAATTCCCCAAGAATAACCAAAATAAAAACAACAGCAAAAATAATAAACGTAATAAAGAAAATATATTAAAACAAGAACCGCTAAGTGAACAAAATAATGAAATTCTAATAACCGAACAGAACAACGAATTAAAACAGATAAGCGGAACAAATGTTTTAGCAATGGAAATAATACCATCGGCAGTTAACAATATTGAAAACCAGGAAGAAACTAAAGAATTAAAAACAACAGAAAATAAAAAAACGACAAAAGGACGTTCAGTAAAAAAATCTAAAATTGAAAAGGTTAAAGTTAAAGAAACAGAATCAAAAAATCAGGAAGAGCCTAAAGAAGAAATAATTCAACAGAATGAAATTTCGCTAAATGAGAATGAAACAACTACTAAACCTAAAAAAACACGTAAACCAAGAAAAACAAAAAAAGAACAGGCTTCTTCACAACTGGTTGAGGGCTAAGTAATGAAGAAATTAATAATAACCGTATTTATTTTATTCATTAGCATAAATACATTTGTTTATGCAGAAGTAAAAGAAAATACCATAATAAAAAAACAGACGGAAACTAACTATATATTCAGAAAGTTAACTAAAGGCATGGCGTGTGTTTTATTTTCTGGTTTTGCTTTGTATTGCATTTTAAGAATTATTAAGAATATTAAAAGTCTTAAGGAGCCATCGAATATTATAGAAAAAACAAAAAAAAGCGAAACTATGCTCTCAGATGCTAATGATATGGAGGAGGCGTTGAATAACTTTATAATTAGAACAAAGGATACTATCTAAATGAGCAATTGTTTATCTTTATGATTTTGCTATGATAAAAATGTAAAATCAATCCACATTGGCGGATGTAAACAGTAATTGATGGGCCTGTCTTGGATTACGTCGGGTTCGGAACCGTTGCAACTATGTTTCGCAATTTAACAATTGCAACACTGCGTTAGGTTCCTCACAATCAGGCAAAGCCAACGTCGAATCCGCAGCTAGTTAGATAAAACCTAAAACAAAAAAAGTGAAGAAAAAAACATAAATTGAACTTCAACGCAAAAATAAAACAAAAGTCATCCCATGTTGGCGGATGTAAATAGAAGGATGAGGGGCGGTAGCCCGTTAGATAAAAAGGAGAAGATAATGAAAAAAAATATTGTAATAATTTTAGCTATTTTAATATTGCCAATGTTAATATATGGCGGTTTAAAATTAAATATGGATAAACAAGTTGAGAACCAGGCAGTTGCTCAAGTTGGAGAAAATATGCCACAAGTTATTAAATTTTCATCTAAAATGTGCAAAGATTGTATTGAAATGGGAAAATTGTTTAACGAAGTTACGCCAGATTACGATAGTTATATAAAATTCGTTAATATAGATGCACAACAAACAGATAAACAAACCCAGAACCTAATACGTAAATATAAAGTTAATGTAGTTCCAACTGTTATTTATATAAATAAAGAAGGTAAAGAAGTTAGAAAAACTGAAGGTTTAGTTTCTGAAAATAATCTAAGATTATATTTAAATGAAATTAAATAACAAAATAATTTTAAAATATAAATTTATGGGATTTTGATAAATATATGGAACATTTGCTTAACATTTTTAATAATAGCCTTAACAATTCAAACTTCACAATTCTTGTTTATTTAATATCATTTTTAGGTGGTGTTGTTGCATCAATATCACCGTGTAGTCTAGGCATATTGCCTATAATCGTAGCTTATGTAACTGGGAATCAGCATAATAAAACTGTAACATTTATACATATGCTGCTTTTTGTTCTTGGGTTATCTGTTACATTAACAATTATCGGGATAATATGCGCATTAACAGGTCATATTTTTGCCTCAATAGCGCCAACTTATTTTGTATTGTTTTTAGCAAGTTTAATATTAATATTTGGCTTAAGTTTAGCCGGAATATTGGACATAAATTATCCCTCTATAATAAAACAACTTCCATCAAATGAAAGCAAATGGGGATTATTATTCCCGCTTATTTTAGGGATGGTTTTTGCACTTGCGGCCTCGCCGTGTTCAACACCTATTCTGGCAGCAATAATGGCAACAGCCTCACTTAGCAAAAATATTGCACAAGCATCCCTTATGCTTCTTTTATTTGCCCTTGGTCAAGGTGTTATTGTGATTCTTGCAGGACTTTTTACATCATTTATAACAAATTTAAAAAGCAGTGCAAAATATTCTGAGATATTAGTAAAAATAAGCGGTATTATCCTTATATTCTTTGCCTTTTTCCTCTATTACCGCTGTTTTGAAGGTTTGTTCTTAAATTAAAATTCTATTAATTTTTGTAAATTTTTTTGATAAGACTGAAATATAACAAAAAAAAATTCCTTTATTAAAATATCATAAGAAAAATAAAGGAGTTTTTATGAATATTAACAATATAGCAAAATTTATTACTGGAATAAATCTTTTTGCTACAGGCTCAATTGTTGGTCTAACAACAAAACTTCTTGTGGACACTTTTAAAGAAAAATATGAAACCCAAGACAAAGATGGTGAAGTTGATGAAAATGTGCAAATATCAGCAGAGGATTTTGCAGCAATGCAAAATGAACTTGAAGAACTAAAACTTGAACTTGCCGAATTAAAAGGAGAGGAAGAAACAATTGCAGCAGAGTCTTCTGAAGTGTCAGTTGAAGCAGGAGATTTGGCAGTTTTAATACAAGATGAGTCAACAACAACACCAGCTAAAGACACACCACCAGCAAAAACAATAACAACAGAAACAAAAATGGAAAAACAACCTGCTGATGTGATTAGTTCCGAAAACACAGATAATCAGCTTAAAGAAATTGATATAACAAATTTAACCCAAAATGAAGCTAATGAAATCTGGACAAGTTATTTAAAAGGTAACTGTGAATATGACTTAAATAAAAACAATATAGAAGAATTTTGTTTGAAATTCGGATTTGACTCAAGTCTTGCAAGATAATTAAAATTAAAGTTGGTTTATAGTTTTATCAGCATTAAACGTATTCAAAAGCTCTTTATAATCTTCATTATTAGGAGATATAAGTTTGACAGGATAAAGATACTCCTGGGCCAATTCGGGAAGATTATTGTCAAATTTTAATTTTGCAAGATTTAACCATCCCTTGACAAAAAGCGGATTTAAAGACAATGCGCTTTTTAAATATTGTTCTTCTCTGTCTTTATCAATCATGGAATAAATATAATTGACAATATAATGCTGACTTTTTATATTTGCTGCTTCTTGAATATAATCAGAGGCACTTTGGATATTTTTATTTTCAAGAGCAATAACACTTAAGCCTAAATATGCCTGATAGCATTTTTTATCCTGTTTTATTGCATTTTTATAAAAAATATTTGCTTTTGAATAATCACGTATCATATAAAATACATGCCCCAAACCAACAAGTGTTGGTACATATCTTTTATTAATCAAATAAGAACGCTCAAGATTTTCTTTTGCTTTTTCAATATTACCAGTTTTGAAGTGTATAAGCCCCATTAGAGTATATGCTTTATAGTACTTTTTTTTCTTTGACACAATGTAATTTAGTTCACGAAGTGCTTTTTGACTATCATTTTTTAAAAAATGATAATTGGCAAGATAATACATTGAATTATATTTATTACGGTTAGATTTTGCTAAATTATACTCTCTAAGTTGATTTAATGAATCATTAAATTTAATCAAAGTCAAATTTTTATCCAAAAGTTCATTAACAATATTTAGGCTTTCTTTATATTTTTTATCGTCAGATAGAATTTGCGCCTTAAAAGCAAGATAATGCAAATTTGAATTATCAAAACCTATTGCTTTATTTATATATGTTAATGCTTTTGAATAATTGTTGTTTTTATAGTATGCAAGAGCCATAATATAATTTGCATAATCAAGTTTTTTAAGCAGTTTTTGATTTTTAGACAGTTCATCAAGAGATTCTTCGCAATAATTATTATAATTAATGTCAGAATATAATTCTGCAAGATAAATTTCCTCATCCAGTGACATTGTTATGCATGGGAAATAGCAATTTTTCAAATTTTCTATCTGATTTATCCATATCTGCCTATCATCAATTTGGACTATACAATTCTGCGCAAGACTAAAAAATCCCATTTGCGCAAACTCGTATGCAAGGTTAAAATATAGAAAATCATTATTGTCATGTGAATGAATAAGTTTATTAAATTCCCTATATGCTGTTTTGACATTTGATTGTGAAAATTTTTGGCACGCAGTTTTAAATTCTTCAATAGCATCTTTATTGGAAGCATAATCATTATTTGTATCAGCATTATAATTTATGAATGAAGATAATGTAATGAAGTCCACAAGCTTGTCGGTTTCGAAAACATTAGATGAAAAATTGGCAGCATAAACTTTCGGGCTAAACATACCCGTTATAAATGTTAATAATAATGCTGTTTTAAATATCTTATTTTTCAAATTTCCACCAAATAACACATACAATTATATCTATATTATACTATAATTTTATTATATAACAATATCATTGCTAAAGTTTCATAGTTTTAAGGAGAATATTTTGAATAAAATAAAAAAAATAAGCATTATAATTCCGGTTTTTAACGAAATAAACCATTTGGAGGAATCATTGAAACGCGTTGAAGAAACAAATTTTTGCAATTTAGAAAAAGAAATTATAATAGTAAATGATGCTTCAAATGATGGTACCTTTAATCTTTTAGCAAACTTAAAACAAGATTATAAAATATTTCATCACGATGTCAACCAGGGCAAAGGTGCTGCTATTGTTACCGGGTTAAAAAATGTAACTGGCGAACTTGTTGTTATACAAGATGCTGATCTAGAGTATCATCCTAAAGATTATCTAAATCTAATTAAGCTTATAATAAATGGTGAGGCGCAGGTGGTTTATGGTTCAAGATTTTTGAATATTGAAAATTCAGAAGGATTTAGTTTATCACATAAGCTTGGCAACATTTTTTTGACATTTATTACAAATATTTTATTTAATACAAAATTAACTGATATGGAAACTTGTTATAAAGCTTTTGATCATGAAGTTATAAAGGATTTAAATATAAAATCAAAACGTTTTGAATTTGAACCTGAAATAACAGCTAAAATATTAAAAAAAGGAATAAAAATTAAAGAACTTCCCATATCTTATTGCGGTCGTAAGGCTATTGAAGGTAAAAAAATAACATGGAAAGATGGCTTCCATGCTATTTTTACTCTTTTTAAATATAAGTTTTTTGATTGATTTATTTTAATCTAAATATTTCTTTATATTATTGGCGAGTGTATTTTTGGGCATTAACCCAACCAATCTTTCGATAGCTTTTCCGTCTTTAAAAATAAGTATGCTTGGAAGTCCTGATATTGAATATTCTTTCGCTGACTTTAAGTTTTCATAAGTGTTAATTTTAAAAACATTTATCTTACCTTCAAATTCACTAGCAACTTCGTCAATAACAGCACTCATTTTTCTGCAAGGTCCACACCACGGTGCCCAGAAATCAACTACAGAAATATTCTGTGATTTGATAACTTCATTTTCAAAATTATTATCGTTTATTTCATTTACATAGCCCATGTTTTATTTTCCTTATATTTAT
>USEW01000045.1 GCA_900553845.1 uncultured bacterium | reverse complement strand
AAAAGGGTTGTATGAATATGTTTCTAGGAGAAGAATAACATATACAATTGGGTAACTCAAAAGCGTATGCCATGGCACTGGCATCTCTTTCTCTGTTATACTAACGTATAATTCGCGAGAAGTAAAGTTTATATTTTTAATTTCTTCCCGACATCAGAAACAGATAAAGAACTAGGGCTTAAAGCAAATATTATTTCAAAAATACAAGCATTTCACAATGCATTAGGAGAAGATGCAAAATATTTAAGCGAGACAGAAGAGGTTGAATCTTTCAATCTTCGTGGAGAAAAATACTATAATACAATTAACTCCACAGACTCTCTAGAAGATAAGGAAGAAAGCCCAGAATTAAAGTATTTAAAACTTATTCGTGAAATAAGAGATAAAAGAACTGATTTGTTTGTAAAAATAGCTGAACTTCCTAAGAAAATAAGAGTTGCACGTGAATATGAAAAGGTTTTAAAAGATTCATTAGTAACATTCTTTAGAAAAGGAAAGCTAAGAAAGTTCTGTATTACAGATGGTATTGAATCTAAAGAAATTCCATTTGATGAAGCAATACAATATTTTGAATGTGAAGAAAATGAATCGAAGAAAAAGTTATCAAATGTTTATTTTGATTATATAGCTAAAAATAAAGCTGTTTTTGGGAAACCTTTTGAAACAGAGCCTTTGGTCTCTCGTCAAGGTCGTTCAAAGATGGATGTAATCGTTAGGGATTTGAAAGGATTATTGCAATATCCACAATATACATCAGATGAAAAAGCTTTTATTCAATCTGTTATTAATGCTTTTGGCAAAAGACAAATTCCAGAAGCCATTGCGAAAAGACTAACAGATTTTTGGAACTTTACAAATGGTGATTTTATAAAGATATTAACAGGGATTAGAAATATAGTCCCAGATTCATACTTATCAAATAGCGTTTCAACAAAAAGTTCTAAATCGGCTCAAAAACGAGAAATTATACTTTCAGAACTTTTATATCCAAGAGGTGAATAATGGCGGCAACTTTAAATACTAAAATTGTTAATGACACTTTTAATAAAGAATATAACGAATCTCAATTCAAAATCTTTATAAGCGACTTATTACCGGGTGCTAATTTTGAAAAAGAGAAAATTATACAGCTTCCAAATGAATATAAAGACTTTATTAGAAGTGCTAAACGAATTTGTAAGTATGAATATGAATCACCAGAATATGCAGAAACAAAGGTTCTTGATGTTCTTGTTGTTAAACTTAAAAAAACATCTTATATTGAAAGAGCAAGAACAGCTCAAAGGAATTATGTAGCAAGATATCTTATTAATATGAGCCATAATTATTTAAAAGACGCTGCTTTGGTTGCATTTATCTCTGAAGATGATAATGGTAATATTTCACCAGACTGGCGTTTTTCACTTGTTCAAATGAACTATGTTACAAAATTTGTAGAAACTAAAAGTGGTAAAAAAAAATTAAAAACAGATGTAGAGCTTACCCCTGCTAAAAGATTTTCTTTCTTGGTCGGTGCAAATGAAGATACTCACACGGCACAAGCTCAGTTTAAAAGCTGTCTTGATAAGGCTTCTAATAATGAGAAAATAACCATTGAAGACATAGCTGCAGCTTTTGATATCGAAAAAGTATCAAAAGAATTCTTTGAACAATATATGAACCTATACTCTAAAATAAGAGATGAACTTCAAAGACTTTGCAATATTGATAGGATTGTGCAAAAAGATTTTGAAAATCATAATGTCAACATTGATGATTTTGCAAAGAAAACATTGGGGCAGCTTGTATTCTTGTACTTCATTCAGAAAAAAGGTTGGCTCGGCGTTGATAGAGATAAAGACTGGGGATGTGGTGATAAGAAGTTTTTAAGGAACTTATTTGAAGGAAAATATGGATCTTATAATAACTTCTTTAATGATATTCTTGAACATCTTTTCTATGAGGCGCTCGCATCAGATAGAGGCCAAGGAGCTTGGTTTGATAAACTAAATTGCAGAATTCCATTTTTAAATGGTGGCTTGTTTGAGCCTGTAAATGGTTATGAGTATCAAAAAACCGATTTAACCATTGATAACAATTTGTTTAAAGAAATATTTGATACTTTTGATTTGTATAATTTCACAGTTAAGGAAGACGAACCTTTAGAAAAAGAAGTTGCTATTGACCCTGAGATGTTAGGAAAAGTTTTTGAAAACTTGCTTCCCGAAAACATTAGAAAAGGTAACGGAGCTTTTTATACTCCTCGTGAAATCGTGCATTATATGTGCCAAGAAAGTTTAATTAACTATCTTTATAACAAATTAAATATTAAAGAAATTGAACTTTCACCGGAAGAAAAAGCTGAACAACAAAGCTTATTCAAAAAAAAGAATATATCTCAATTAAAACATACTCAAGTACTTGAAGAAATTGTTTCTAAAGAAGATATTGAACATCTGATTAAAAAAGGTAGTTCAAACTATTCAAATAAAAATGTTAAAGAAGAAATGCCAAGTAAGGTTGTTGAACACGCACGAGCTTTAGACAAGGCTCTTGCTGATATAAAAGTGTGCGACCCTGCAATCGGCTCCGGGGCTTTCCCTGTTGGGATGATGAACGAAATCGTAAGAGCAAGAGCTGCTTTAAGTGTACACATAGGACAACCTGACCGGTCAATATATGAATTAAAAAGAAATGCTATTGAAAATTCTATTTATGGTGTTGACATAGACGGTGGTGCTGTTGAAATTGCAAAACTAAGGTTCTGGCTTTCTTTGGTTGTTGATGAGGAAGATATTAAAAACATTAAACCTTTGCCTAACTTGGATTATAAAATAATGCAGGGTAATTCACTTATTACAAGCTATGAGGGTATAGACTTTGATGAAATAGTAGACAATCAGCCTAAAACAAAGCAGTTAGGATTATTTGTATTAGAAAGTGAAAGAATAACAGATAAGATTTCCAATAAACAGCACCAGTTCTTGAAAACACCTTATGCAACTAAAAAGGTAGAAATTAAACACGAAATAGAAGAGTTAATCGTTGAACTTGTAAAAACAAAATTTGAAGAAAAAGCCGAACTTGAAGGAAAAGATAAGAACTTTTATGAAAGCAAGATAAGAAACTTTGCTCAGAATACAGAAAATAGAAATTTCTTTCCATGGAAACTTTTCTTTGCAGATGCTTTTGACAAAGGTGGCTTTGATGTGGTTATTGCTAATCCTCCATACTTAAAAGAAAGAGATCATCAAAAAGAATTTAAACCTGTTAATGATTCTGAATTGGGAAAACTATATCACCAGGGTAAAATGGATTTTTGGTATTATTTTCTTCATAAAGCAATAGACATAATACCTGACAATGGTACAATAACTTTTATAACACCTCGTTATTGGTTGAATAGTTCTGGTGCTAAAAAATTAATTGTTAGAGTAAAAGAAAACTTATCTTTTGTAGATTTGGTTGATATTGGAAAATTGAAGGTATTTGATGATGTTGCTGGTTATCACATGACCGCAATATATTGTAAAAATAAAAATATATATGCTAAATTTAAATATCATCAATTAATTAATGACGTAAAATTTATAAATCAAGATAATGTTAGTGAAAATAAAATTACAAAATTATTGGATAATAATTTAATTTTTACTGAAAAAAATGAGATAATTTTAGCAGAATCAAATAAACTTAGTATTAAAACTAAGTTATTGTCCGACGAATGTACTATTATCCAAGGCATAGTACAGAATCCCGATAAAATCAATAAAAAGAACTCTGAAAAATATGGCTTTGACTTAAATGCAGGAGTTTTTGTTTTAACAAAAAATGAATTAGATAATTTACACTTAAATGAAAACGAAAAAAATTATGTAAAAGTATTTCTTGAAGAAAATTCAATAAACAAATATGTTATAAATAATGAATTAGGTGCTAAATATTTATTGTATTTAACAAAAGAAAACTGTAAGGATATACATAATTATCCAAACATAAAAGAACATTTGTGTAAATATAAAATTATAATGGATAATCGAAGAGAAACTTTAAAAGGGTCAAATCAATGGTTCCATTTACATTGGCCACGAAAACAAGAATTATTTGAACAAGAAAAGTTGGTTATGTCTTCAATGTTTGTAGAGAATAAAATTGCTTACGATGACAAAAATTGTTATTTCGGAATGTCGTCTAATATAATAACATTACAAAATGGTGCAACATATTCTTTAAAAGTGATATTGGCGATTTTAAATTCAAAATTTGCATTAAATTGGTTTTATGTAAATGGTAAAAAAAGAGGTGCCGGAGTTGATATAGGAGTCGATAAATTAAAATCTTTCCCTATCCCTCAAAAAGGAATTAATCAGCAAAATATTATTAAATTTGTTGACAAAATTATCGAATTAACAAAATCTGAGAATTATATTAATGATAAACAAAAAATACAAGAAGTTAAAAAGTACGAAAATCAAATTGATATAATTGTCTATAAATTATATGAGCTTACATACCAAGAAGTCTTAACTATCGATAAAGACTTCTTGATGCCTGAAGAAGAATACAATTTATTTACCATATAGGAATTAGAATGAGTAAAATTTATCATTACAACTTAAATGAATCTTATGAACAAAAGAGTATTAGAATTATGATAACAGAAAGGATGTTTTCAAAATTGCAGGTATTCTTAAACTATCAAAAAATGAAATCAAATTAGAATTGTTTTTACCAGTTTGGAACTTTATTAATAAAAAAGATCAAACATTTGATGTTATAACAGGTACTATGTTAAACAATAAAGATATAACTTGAGTAGATGTTTTTATAACTTATTTGAAAGAGACTATTAACTTTGATGCAGGTTATTGCATTGTCGAAGAAGCATTTAATAAATTGGAAAACATAACATTTGATAAATTTTACATTTGCAAATAAGATTTACAAAATTGGATATGGAAATACACATCTTATTTTAATGATAATGAAAAAAGAGTTAGAATATAAAATAGTAATTCTAAGACGAAGATTTTAAAATCAAAGTAAATGATAATCTTATTATTTCAAATTTCTATGCAACATAATATCAATGGAATATATTTAACGAACCTTATTTTGAACAAAATGTTTGTTTGTTATTTGAATCAATTACAACCTATTTTAATTGCAAAGATATAATTACAAAATATACTTACAAATGGAATAAATTTGCAACATGACAACAATAAGACATACTTTATAACAAAACAGAGGAAGAAATTATTATGATGTGATTTTTTATAGGGAGTTCCAAAATATGTATCTTAAAATGTTGATATTATTGATATATATTGTTGACAAATTGCAATATTTATAAAAAGAATATAATCAAGGGTATTGTAGAACGTTGCTATTGGATGAAAAATTCTGCAAAACATCTTAAACTTCAATCTTTACAGACATTTGCCGATATAATAATCCCTTTGAATTGATAAGGGAATTTTAGCATCTTAATTAACGATTGTTTCGCAGTTTTAAAATGCTTTGCATGTACTCAGAAGAAGCTTTAGGTTTAACATTATTTTATCTAAAAGCTGATAACTAAATCTATCAATGGGAAAATATTTGTTCAATATTTGTTAAGCTTCCCCAATAGTTTTCACTCTAATGTACCAAAGATATTTGGATTAGGTAAATCTTGACCGACTTTAAATGCTTTCAATAAATCTTTGCAAAGTTCTAATCCCCATTTTTCTTGTTGTGTGACATTGGCTTTTTTAACAAGATTATCATAAGTTTATTTTAAGAATTCATACATTGCTTTTTGCATAGGTGTTAATTGGTTCATAATTCTTCTCCTTTTATTATCTACTATAAAAAAGACCAATAACACCGCTTTTAATCAATTCTAAAATCTGATTAGGTATAACTTGTAAACAACTTTTAAAGACAGCTTTAAAAGTTGCTTTTGCTTTCTTACTTATAAATTCAACAAAGGTATATTTCATACTAGTTGTATAATTCACTATACTATTCCCTATAGATCATTATTTTCCAACAGTTTAATAAGAAGTAGTTAAAGTCAGCTTGTCCTAATCTTTGAAACAGTCAATATATATATGTTATTAATTTAATATTATTTTACTCTTGACAAAAAAAATAAATTATTGTATAAAGTAAGTAATTACTTACTTATAATCGAGAAAATTTTTATGACAACAACAGCAAAAAAAGAAAAAACAATGCAAAATATTATAGATTCGACTATTAAACTGTTTGCATCTAAAGGCTATAGCGCAACTACAACAGCCTTAATTGCAAAAGAGGCAGGTGTATCTGAAGCTATAATTTTCAAACATTTTGGAAATAAGGAAAAACTTTTAAAGGAAATAGGTGCTACTGCTATAGGGAACATTATTGAAAATATCTCAATTATTCCTTTGATGAAAAATATAGAAAATTCAAAACATTATCCTATGCGGGATTTTATAAAATCTGTTATAAAAGAAAGACTTAATTTTTTTGAAAAGAATGCCAAGTTAATCAAATTATTGCTTATTGAAATGCAGTATTCGCCAAACCTGAAAGAGCAGACAAGCAATATATTATTTCCAAAAGTTTTTGAAGCATTAAATTATATGAAAAAAGTTATTAGGCAAAAAACTAACGCTTCTGAAACTAGAACAAATACAATATCAAGAGTTTTTTTAGGATTTGCCCAGTCGATTATTCTTCAAAAATATTTATTTGAGATTGATATTTCAAATGATGAAATAGAAAGAGAACTGGATAATACATTGGATTTAATTGAAGACAGTATTAAATAAGATTGGAGTGTAGTATGAAATTAAAAGGAAAAGTTGTTGTTATACCAGGTGGAACTTCAGGAATAGGAAAAGAGATTGCATTTGGATTTATAAAAGAAGGTGCAACTGTAATAGTTGCAAGTAGAAATGAAAAACGTGTGCATGAAATGCAAAAATTATTTAATGATATTAAACACACAGGATGCAGTTTACAGATTGATATTTCAAACAAAGACGAAGTTGAAGATTTAATGGAGTATATTAATGACAAATATGGACATTTGGATATTTTAATAAACAGTGCAGGATATTTTCCAATAACCAATGCACTTGATATTACACAAGAAGAATGGGCAAAAGTAGTCGATATAAATCTTAATGGCGCTTTTTGGTGCGCACAAAGTGCTGCAAAATATATGAGTGCACAAAAATATGGAAGAATAATATTTATTACTTCAGGTCAAGGGCTTATGGGCATTCCTCTTATGTCACATTATTCAGCAGCAAAAGGCGGAGTTGTTGCTCTTGCAAGAGCTCTTGCTGCCGAATGGGGCAAGGATAATATTACAGTAAACACCATCGCTCCAGGCCCAACTGAAACAGAACACGTTAAGAATGATTTTTCTGAAGAATTTTTAGAAAAGCAAACACGCTCTATAGCCTTGAACCGCTTGGGAAAACCAAACGATTGCACAGGGATTGCTATTCTACTTGCTACAGATGAAGGCAGCTATATTACAGGTACAACAATTCCTGTTGACGGCGGCATTGTAAATACAATATTAAATTAAATGTTGGAATTAGGTATTGAAGAGAAATTCATGAAAATAGGATTGCCATCAGCATTATTAAATCAATATTATCTTTCATTTTTCAAACCATTTTTTGAAAAACTCAGCTGTGAAGTTATACTTTCACATGAAACGACCAAAATGATTTTAGATAAAGGTGTTCGTAAAATGGTGCCAGAGATGTGTGCACCGATGAAAATTTATGCAGGTCATGTTATTGAGCTTCTTGACTTAAATATAGATTATGTGTATATTCCAAGATTTGTTTCAATTAGAGATAAAGACGCATTTTGTCCTAAATTTATGGGGCTGCCTGATTTACTTGAACATGCCATCCCTGAACTAAAAAATAAAATATTAACAAATAATATTATTTCAGATAGTGATGATATTTGTAAAGTCAATAATTACAAAGTTTTATTGGAAAAATTAAATATAGATAAAAAAGTTTTATATAATGCTGTTTGTTATGCAAGAAAGAAATGGCTTGAATATCGCAAACTTTGTATTATTGAAAAATATAACAGCATTGAGGCAAACAACAAAGTTTTGTATGGTATTGAAAGAAAAATCAAAAAACAAAATATCAAAATTGGAGTTGTTGGGTATGTTTATGATATTTATGACGATTTTATAAGTATGAATGTGCTTGAAAAGTTATCTAATCTTGGGGTAAATACAGTGACATTTGAAATGCTTTCTGAAAATGAAATTGAAAAAGAACTAAAAAGATTTGACAAAAAACTTTTTTGGACTTTTTCAAACAAAACTATTGGAAGTGCATACCATTTCCTTGAGGATAAAAACATTGACGGTGTAATCCACGTTACGGCTTTTGGCTGCGGTCCTGACTCATTTATTGGAAAATATTTGGAACTAGACTCTGAAAAATATAACAAACCTTTTATGACATTAAGAGTTGATGAACACACCGGAGAGAATCATCTTCAAACAAGATTAGAGGCATTTGTTGATATGATAGCAAAACTAAAAAGTGAGGTATCATAATGAAAGTTTCATATCCGCATATGGGAGTACAGGTCTTTTATAAAAAATTACTGGAACTCTTTGAAATTGACTATATAATGCCTGATATTCCAACAAAAAGAACTATTGATTTGGGCGTAAAAAACAGTCCTGAATTTGCCTGCTTTCCTTATAAGGTTCTTTTAGGAACTTATATTGAAGCAATAGAAAAAGGTGCTGATACAATTTTAACATCAGGTGGAAGCGGCCCGTGCAGAGCCGGTCTATATGCTCAATTACATCAAAAAACTTTAGCAAATTTAGGTTATGATGTTAATTTTATTGTTTTTGATGATTTTGGCAGAAATCCAAAACAATTTATTGAAAATATAAAAAAAATTAAAGGAAGAAAATCATGGTGCCAAACATTTGGTAATTTTTATACGGCATACAAGCTTGCTGAAGCGATCGATAATCTTCAACGAATTGTTGAAATTAGAAGAGCATACGAAAAAGTTCCCGGTTCATTCAATACTGTTTTTAAAAATGCTTTAAATGATTTTGATAAAAAAGCTAATTCACTAAACAATATAAATAAACTTTATACAAAGAACAAAGAACTGATTGAAAATGTTGCGATTTCAGATATTCATAAAGATAAAATCAAAGTAGGGATAGTAGGTGAAATTTATGTAGTAATGGAACCTTCAGTGAATATGAACATTATTGAGGTTTTAAATTCTCTGGGCTGTGAAGTTACAAATTCTATGTATATTTCCGAATGGATAAATCATGCTGTTATTCCTAAGATTTTTAAAAAGGCGTCGGGGCAGCATTTGCTTGACAGATGCAAAAAATACTTAAAAATACAAATCGGAGGACATGAATGCCACAATATAGGAAATATGCTTGAATACAAAAAACAAGGAGTTGACGGGATTGTTCATTTAATGCCTTTTGGTTGTTTGCCAGAACTTGTAACTCAAACACTTACTGCAAATATTTCAAAAGATAATGACCTTCCAATTTTAACATTATCACTTGATGAACAGACAGGTATTGCCAATAATATGACAAGAATAGAGGCTTTTATTGATTTATTAAGAAAAAATAAAGGAGAAAAAAATGATTAAAGCATATTTAGGTATAGATATCGGCTCAGTTAGTACAAATATTGTCGCACTTAGCCCTGAAGAAGAGGTGTTATCAAAACAATATATAAGAACGAACGGACAGCCAATAGAATGTGTAAAACAAGGACTTAAAAATCTTTCAAATGAAATGCCTGATTTAGAAGTTCTTGGCGTTGGAACAACTGGCAGCGGGCGTCAGCTTGCAGGAATTTTACTAGGGGCTGATGTTGTAAAAAACGAAATTACGGCACATGCAACAGCTTCAATTCATTACAATCCCGAAATATCAACAATTTTTGAAATCGGCGGCCAGGATTCAAAAATCATTTTTATTAAAAACAAATGTGTAGTTGATTTTGCAATGAATACAGTTTGCGCAGCAGGAACTGGTTCTTTTCTGGACCATCAGGCTGAACGATTAAAAGTACCTATTGAAAAATTCGGAGAAATGGCATTATCTTCAACAGAAGATGTAAGAATTGCCGGAAGATGTACTGTTTTTGCAGAATCAGATATGATTGCAAAACAGCAATTTGGGTTCTCCAAAGCTGATATTATAAAAGGTCTTTGTGAAGCACTTGTTAGAAATTATATCAACAATTTAGTCAGGGGACACGAATTAAAACCTCCGTTTATGTTCCAGGGAGGCGTCGCTGCAAACATAGGAATAAAAGCTGCTTTTGAGAAAGAAACTGGTTGTAACGTCATAGTTCCAAAATATTTTGATGTTATGGGTGCAATCGGAATTGGACTTTTAGCAAAAGATTATATTAAGAAAACAGGGAAACAAACAACTTTTAAAGGTTTTGAGTGTTCGGAAAAAGAAATTAAACCTAGAACATTTAGATGTGATGGATGTGCAAATATGTGCGAAGTAGTTGAAGTTATTTATGATGGTGAAATCTCTGCCCGCTGGGGTGACAAATGCGGGAAATGGACAAATATTCTTGTACAAAAATCAATCAACAAAGAATTGGTCTCAACTGTATAAAAAACAGATTTTAACTAATTTGCTACAAAACTTACAAAATAATCAAATTATATGTCTTAATTATATCATAAACATGCAAAGTTCTTATAATGGTTCAATTCTTACTTTTAAAATATCTTGTACTATATGTTTTGATGATAATATTCTTTGATTCAAAACATTCAATAGTCTTTAAATCATACTTATTATGCCAAATTTTCTTTTGTAATGCCTTTTCTTAAGTTGCACAGTGTAAATACATTTGGATTATCCCACCCTTCTATTAAGGCACAATGGGAAATCAACTCAACTTTGCCATTTAATATAAAATCTATTTGCTTATCTACTAATTCTTAAGTAGCTTTAGAATATTATTTGCCTTCATTAAGAACTTCAAGGTTCATAATTTTGCCTTGTTTATCTTTTGCAAAGAGCTTTTGTCTTACTTCTTCTATATTTTCATAATTAAGAAATAAATCAGAATACTTTTGGAATTTATCCTTTTATTCTTTTATCAGCTTGGAATATTCTTCCTCAAATATTTTAAGATATTCACCTCTTTTATCGGAGGCATTCTCATCACGAACTTTTATTACTTCATCTTTAAAGAATAAAGTTTATGTCTTGATTTTTTCACCACGCTTAAGAATAAGAAATTGTTTTTCTAAATGGTTTTTAATAGCTAATTGTATTTGAATTTTAACTGCTTTATCTTGATTTACTTCATCGTTACATTGTCCTTCCTTAAGAATAATACGCCATCCGGGGGTGTAATTTTTAAACTGTTTTTTCTTGGATTTTCTGTAACATAATAATCCTTATATTAACTTAAGCCCCAAGATAATTCTGCTAATGACTGTCCAACCAATACCTCGAAAGTCTTTTAATTCTTCCACCTTGTTCTTTGGAAAACATTTCAATCTTTACCTTAAGGTCTTTGGTAAATCTAATATAACGAATATACGGAAAATTTTTAGGTATTTTTCCATGTTAAATTTTTTATAAAAAATATAGAGCTTCTATCTGAAAAATCATATTTAACAGGAACTTCTTATTTATCAAATTCAATAACATTGATGAAACCATTTCACCACCCTTGCCAACAAGACTTATCTGCAAAAGAAATCCCGTCTTTGGATAATTTACCTTTTTTATAAAAATCCTTTCTCTGGAATTTACTTTTTCGTTA
>USEW01000044.1 GCA_900553845.1 uncultured bacterium | reverse complement strand
TTGGAATAAAAGGCGGCATGGAAGTTGTGTTAAGCTTTGATGGTGAAGACGAAGATGCAGCATACGAAAAAATTTCTGCATTTATGAAAGAAAACTTATAATATGTAAGCAAATCTGAAAAGTAAATAAACCCTCGGATACTTTCAAAGAGTATTCGGGGGTTTACTTTGGTATAATAAATGAAAGGATTATTGAAATGTTAGTAGAGAAAAGGCAGCAGATGATATTAAAGATGCTTGAGGAAAAGAAAAGTGTTACGGTTACTGAAATAAAAGATGCACTTGGAATTTCAGAGTCAACAATAAGACGAGATTTGACGGTGCTTGACAGTGAAGGACAGCTTGTAAAAGTATTTGGCGGTGCGATAGCAATAAATTCAAACTATAATGCAAAAGAACTTTCTGTTTCCCAAAAACTTCGTGTTAATGAAGAAGAGAAAAGAGAAAAAGAACAAAAATTAAGCAAGTATGAAAAACTAATTCAAAAAACCAGTCAACGTATAGGACGTAAAATAGGTTTTAATTTGTCATTGCTTGAAGAATGTATTAAAGAAGATAAAGGTGACATAAGTTCTGAAAAAGAACAAGATGCACGGATTGTTGTTAATACATACGCTGTTGCATCTGCAACTTCGGGAGGTGCATTATCATTTATACCATATTTAGGTGCAGCGTTTGATAATTTATCACTAGCTCCAAAACAACGTAAACTTATGGTTGAAGATATTGCAGATATATATGAATTAAATCCAAAAGATAAATATATAATAACAAGAACTTTAGGCTTGGAGGATATAGAACAAATAAATAATTTTATAAAGGATAGTACAGTGGAAACAGTACGAGCATTATCTGAATATATTAAAAAGAAAGCTATTGAAGATTCATTTACTTATACTTTAGTTGAGCTTTCACAAATAATTGGTCAAATAGCACCATTTATTAAAGCAGGATTAAGTGCTCATTCTGCTAAAAAAATAGGTGAAGCTGTTATAGATGCTTGTAAAGATCTAAGTAGAAATTATTAATTTTAAAGGCAACTAAAATGACAATATCACAAATAAGTTTTAGACAAATTAATAATTTAATTTCAAATAAAAATCAAGAAAACAAAAAAGATATTTTTACACTTAATACACCATTAGAGCCTATATGTGCTCCAATATATAACATCTGTAATAGGAGGTACTTCTCTTGCAATAGATGGAGAAAAAAAGTTTGTTGAAGAATATAAAAAATCAAATAAATTGTATCTTGGTTGTTTTATGGCATTGATTTTGTTATTAGCATCTTTGCGTTCGTCTGAAACTATATGATATCTTTGAGGATACAAATGAAAAAAAGGCAAAGAATTATTTAATATTTAAACAAATAGGTCAATCAAGCCTTGCTTTAATGTCATTGATATGTGGATTGGATAATGCATTTGGAAAGCAGAAATTTGACCATAAAGGAGGCATCCTTGCCGCTTGCCTTTCAGGCGTTGCGTTTGCAGCCACAACAATTTCAAACATTGCAACGTGGAAGAATTATAAAAAAGAAAAAAACAATAATTTAGTAGAAAAATAAAGATTTTGGTACAAGTGATTGGATTAAAGATAGGCAAACATTGCAAAATAGATGTATGGGAAGAACTTTATGCAATTAATAGAAAACATTAATTTATACAACAAAAATTCTTCCAAAATAAATTTTAAGAGTAAGGATAATAATAATTTTGATATTTTAAACCAAAAGATAATTAATAATGAAATTTTTGAAACGATAATGGTATCATCCGCTGTTGGAATAGCCTCTGAATATATTTTGAAAGATATGAAAAATCGAGAAAAGGCTTTTAAATATGGCATCAACATGGTTCGCAATGGCAATTTGGGGAACATTGTCTTTGATTTCAGGCATAAACACATTTATGAATTATAAAAAAAACGCGTAAGCCGTGAGGAGTCAAATTTTGACAAGTGCGCCGTGTGTGCTTGAAAAGCGGATTCGTCGTTGGCTCTGCCTGATTGTGAGGAATCTAACGGAGTGAAACACCCTAAAGGGTGTGGAAACGGAGTCGCTTGATTCCGAACCCAACTTAATCCAAGAAGCACACCCAGCATGAAAGTCAACAGCAATCCGCCAAAGTGAAAGGCGAAGCCTGTAACGAAGTGCAAGGATTGCAAATTGTCAATAATTTGAAACTAGAGTACAGTGGTAATCCCAATTAAATGAGGGCGGATGCCACAGGCGGGAAAAAATCGTAAGCCAATAGACTACTTTGCAATGGATGAGTAAGAATACAAAAAACTCAACCTATAAAAGTTGAGTTTTTTATTATATTTAATTTTTTATTAAAAATTAGAAGTTCAAACCGCCTTCACGTGCAGCTTCAGCAAGTGCCGCAACACGACCGTGGTATAAAAACCCTCCGCGGTCAAAAACGACATCTTTAATATTTTTAGCCAAAGCACGTTTAGCAATAGCTTCACCAACAACTTTAGCGGCTTCAACATTACCACCGTGTTTTAACTGTTGTTTAAGTTCTTTATCATTTGAGGAAGCAGAAGCTAAAGTAACACGATTTACATCATCAATAATTTGAACAGAAATATGTTTTAATGAACGATAAACAGCCAAACGCGGACACTCAGGTGTTCCTGAAATTTTTACTCTAATGCGAGAATGACGTTTGCGTGCTTGTTCTTTACGATTAACTTGTTTTATCATAATTTATAGTACCTTTCAACATTAATAACTCAAGCCTGATTTTGTATAATAAAAACAAATAGGCTTATTCTAGCTTAAAAATTATTTTTTACCAGCTTTACCAGCCTTGCGACGGATATATTCACCTTCATAACGAACACCTTTGCCTTTATAAACTTCAGGTGGACGTTTTGAACGGATATCAGCAGCCACATCACCAACTAACTGTTTATTTGTTCCCTTAACAGAAATTTTAGTGTTAGCCTCAACTTCAATTTTAATGCCGTTTGGTGGTTCAACAATAACAGGATGAGAATATCCTAACTGCAAATTTAAAGAAGTTCCCTGCATATTAGCACGGTAGCCTACACCTTGTATTTCAAGACGTTTAACAAAGCCTTCTTTAACACCGTGAACTGCGTTATTTATTAAAGTTCTTGATAATCCGTGTAAAGAACGGCTTTTACGTTCATCATTTATACGCTTTACAATAATTTTATTATCTTCTTTTTCAAGAATAATCTCAGGACAAACAACAACTTCTTCAACACCCAAAGGTCCTTTTGCTGTAATCTTTTGTCCGTCGATTTTAATTTCAACACCATCTGGTATTAAAACAGGTAATTTACCAATACGTGACATTTTATTATTTCTCCAATCTCATTATTTTATATTACTCAATTACCAAACGTAGCATAAAACTTCGCCGCCTAAATTAGCTTTGCGAGCTTTTCTGTCAGTTAACAATCCATTGCTTGTTGAAACAACAGCAACACCTAAACCACCCATTACTTTTGGTAAATCTTTACACTTTGAATAAATACGCAAACCGGGTTTTGATACGCGTTTTAAGTTTTTAATAACCGGCTTATTTTGCATATCATATTTTAACTCAATTGTTAATATTTTATGGTTTTTATCATTAACTGATTCATTAAAGTCAACAATAAAACCTTCTTCTTTTAATAGTTTAGCTAACTCAACTTTCAATTTGGAACTTGGCATTGCAACATCAACGTGATGAACAATATTTGCATTCCTAATACGAGTTAGCATATCAGCTATTGGATCTGTTGTCATTTTTAAATTCCTTTACAATTTTTTGTCTACTTACTAAAACAGTAATTTAGCAGTATAGATAAAAACCAAAGGTCTAGATATATTCTTGATTTTTATAAATACAAACTTTTTTCAGTCTAAATTACCAACTTGATTTTGTTACCCCAGGCAACAAACCACGGTGCGCCATTTCACGTAAATGGATACGGCACAAACCGAAATCACGGTGATATCCATGAGGACGTCCGCATATTGAGCAACGATTGTGCAAACGAACTTTTGGATATTTTCCTTTTGCAGCCAACGCTTCTCTTTTTAATTCTTTATCTATCATTGCTTTTTTAGCCATTTATATATTCTCCTTACTTTTTAAACGGCACACCCAATTCAGTTAATAAAGCACGTGCTTCGTCATCTGTGTTTGCTGTGGTTACAATTGAAATATCCATCCCTTGAACTGCATCGATTTCATCATAACCAATTTCAGGAAACAAAGACTGCTCTTTTAAACCAAATGTATAATTCCCGCGACCGTCAAAACTTTTATTTGATATACCACGGAAGTCACGTATACGAGGTAATACAACCGCATTCAACTTTTGTAAAAAATCATACATACGCTCTTGACGCAATGTAACAGTTGCACCAACTGCCATACCTTCACGCAACTTATAAGATGCTATCGATTTTTTAGCACGAGTAACAACAGCTTTTTGACCAGCTATTTTTGTCAACTGGTTAACTAACAAATCAACCATCTTTGAATTGTGAGAATGTTCACCCATCCCCATGTTAATAACAATTTTATTTAACTTTGGAACTTGATGTCTATTCTTATACCCGAATTTTTCCATTAAGGTATTGACAACTTCCTCGTTATATCGTTTTCTTAAATCCTTAGTTTCTGTCATTTTCTTATATCCTTAAATATCAAGTTGTTCACCACATTTTTTGCAAACACGAACTTTTTTACCATCAACAATTTTGTGTGATACTCGTGTTGGCTTTTCACATGAAAGACAGTATAACATTACATTTGAAGAATCCATAGGCGCCTCAACTTTTATTAATCCGCCTTGAACTCCAGCCATCGGGTTTGGTTTTGTTGCTTTTGTAACCATGTTTACACCTTCAACCACGACCTTTGAACCTGCTGTAATAACTTTTTTAATATTGGCAACTTTACCTTTATCTTTACCGGCTAAAACAACAACACGGTCACCTGTTCTAACATGTATATTTTTCTTAACTTGTGCCTTTTTCATTTCTTTCATCTCCTCAGATTACCTCAGGCGCAAGAGATATAATCTTCATAAAGTTCTTTTCACGAAGTTCTCTTGCAACAGGTCCAAAAACACGGGTTCCACGAGGATTACCGTCTTTATTTATTATAACGGCAGCGTTCTCGTCAAAACGGATTACTGAACCATCTTCACGTTTTATATCAGCTTTTGTACGAACTACAACAGCTTTAACCACTTCTGATTTTTTAACCGTCATATTCGGACTTGCTTCCTTAACAGTAGCTGTAATTACATCACCAACATGTGCATATTTTTTGTTACTGCTTCCCATTACATGGATACATAACAATTCTTTAGCACCTGTATTGTCAGCAACAGCTAATCTTGTCTCTTGTTGTATCATTTTTATCTTTTCCTTATCTTAAATGTTTAATTAAAGACTAAAAAACTATTTAGCAGCCTCAACGACTTCAACAACTCTCCAACGCTTGTCACCAGATATAGGTTTTGACTCAATAACACGAACGACATCTCCTGTGTTACATACGTTATTTTCATCATGCGCCTTATAATTCTTAGTTGTTTCAATAATTTTTTTGTATTTTTTATGCGGTGTATATTCAGAAACAGCAACTACAACAGTTTTATCCATTTTATTGCTAACAACTACACCTTGTTTTTCTCTTTTAGGCATTTTCACTTACCTCACTTGCTTGAGCTAATTTTTTTTCACCAATTACTGTCTTAATTTGAGCAATTATATTTTTTGTCTTTTTAATTTGAGCTGTATTTTCAAGCTTGTTTAAAGACTTTTGTAACTTAAAATTAAACAACTCTTTTTTATAATCAATAATTGCTGAAGTTAATTCGTCAATTGATTTTTCACGCATTTCTTGCAACTTCATCATTTTCACCTTTTTCAATTATCTTAACTTTAATCGGTAACTTTTGTGCCGCCAATTTTAAAGCATTAACTGCAATATTTCTATCTGAATATTCTAACTCAAATAAAACACGTCCGGGCTTAACAACAGCAACCCAATACTCCGGGTTTCCTTTACCTTTACCCATACGAGTTTCAGCAGGCTTTGCAGTAATCGGTTTATCCGGAAATATCTTAATCCATACGTTACCGCCACGCTTAATCTCACGAGTCATAGCACGACGTGCTGCTTCTATTTGACGACTTGTTATCCAGGCTGGGTCACAGGCAATTAACCCATAAGTACCAAACTCTAACTTAGTACCACGAGTTTCATGTCCTTTCATCCGACCTTTCATTCTCTTACGATATTTCGTTTTTTTAGGCATTAACATTGTTATTTGCTCCTAATTTCATTATTCTTGTGTTTCAATGTTTCTCTTCTTTCCGCGACGACCGCTTGGATTTGAATTGTTTTGTCCACGGTTTTCTTGGAAATTGTTAGAAACTTTTTTATATTTTATATTTTGGTCAGCTTTTTCACCAGGCATCAAAGGTCCTTTATATATCCAAACCTTAACACCTATTTTACCCATTATGGTATCAGCTTCAATAAAACCATAATCTACATCAGCACGCAAGGTTTGAAGCGGAATACGACCTTCTTTTGCCCATTCAGAACGTGCTATTTCAGCACCGCCTAAACGTCCTGATACCATAATTTTTATACCTTGAACACCTGACCTCATTGTACGTTGCATTGCTTGCTTCATAGCTCGACGGAATGCAATACGTTTTTCCAATTGTAATGCAATCTGTTCTGCTACCAATTGTGCATCAGCATCAATCTTAGCAACCTCAACAACATCCAATGTTACGTTCTTTGATATCAATTTAGCTACAGCAGCTCTCATTTCTTCAATACCCTGACCGCCTCGACCAACTACAACACCTGGTTTAGCTGTCACAACTGTTATTAAAACATTTGAAGCCTTACGAGCTATTAATATTTTTGAAATACCTGCTGTATATAACTTTTTCTTTATAAATTTACGTATTTTGGCATCTTCAGCCACAAATTGAGGATACTCCTTAGTTGCAAACCATGTGCTTGCCCAAGGTTGTATTATTCCTACTCTAAATCCTGTCGGATGTGTCTTTTGTCCCAATTTGGTTCTCCTTTTATTTTATTTTCATTACTTTTAAAGTTAAATGAGATGTACGTTTAAATCTTTTATACATCCTACCTTGCGCACGAGGACGAGCTCTTTTATATGTTACGCTTTCATCTGCAAAAATTTCAGAAATTTTTAAATTGCTGCTTCCAACACCCAATTTTTCATTAGCGTTTGCAATAGCCGCAATTAAATTTTTCTCAACAACTTTTGCTGCAAAATAAGGCATAAATTTTAATATTTTTATAGCTTCGTCACAAGATTTGCCGCGTACTTCGTTTATTACACGTCTTAGCTTTCGCGCCGGCATCTTTATATTCGTTTGTCTTGCTTTAGCTTCCATAATTTTTTCCTCTTTTTCAGGTTTTACTTTTCTTTATCTTACTTTCTTTTAGCCGTCTTATCTTGTCCGGCATGCCCTTTAAATAAACGAGTCGGTGCAAATTCACCCAACTTATGTCCAACCATTTGTTCGGTTACATAAACCGGCACATGGCTTTTTCCATTATGCACAGCTATTGTATGTCCTAACATATCAGGTATTATCATTGATGAACGTGACCAGGTTTTTATAACCTTTTTTTCATTATTTTCGTTCATTTTCTCTACTTTCTTAAGCAAAGATTCATGAACATATGGGCCTTTTTTTAATGAACGTGCCATTAATTATATCTCCTTGTATTTTAATTATCTTTTACGACCGCGAACAATCAACTTGCTCGAAGCTTTCTTCTTATTACGAGTTTTATAACCTAATGCAGGTTTACCCCAAGGTGTACGAGGATGTCCGCCAGGACCTGTCTTACCTTCACCACCACCATGCGGGTGATCGCAAGGATTCATTGTCACACCACGAACTGTTGGCTTTATACCCATATGGCGTTTGCGACCAGCTTTACCTATTTGCATGTTTTTATACTCAGCATTGCCCAAAACTCCAATAGTCGCCAAGCATTCTTTACGTACCATTCTCATTTCAGAACTTGGCAATTTTATGGTTACATAGTTGCCTTCTTTCGCCATAACCTGTGCTCCGGCTCCGGCTGTACGAACCATCACACCGCCATTGCCTGCAACCATTTCTATATTATGAACCATTGTACCCAAAGGTATCATTTCCAAAGGCATTGCATTACCTGTATTTACCTCTGCATTTGGACCTGACATAATTACATCGCCTACATTTAATTTTTCAGGTGTCAATATATAACGTTTTTCACCATCAGCATATACAACAAGTGAAATACGGACATTACGATTAGGGTCGTATTCAATTGTTGTTATTTTGCCTGGTACATCAAATTTGTTACGTTTAAAATCTATAACACGATACGATTGTTTTGCACCACCGCCTTTATGACGGCAAGTTATACGTCCTGTGTTGTTGCGCCCTGATTTCTTTTTCATTGGTCTTAACAATGATTTTTCGGGCTTGTCTGTTGTGATTTCAGCAAAATCACTCTTTGTCATACCTCTTTGTCCCGGAGATGTCGGATTAATTTTACGAATACCCATTTATTTCTATGCTCCCATTAATTCTTCAATAGGCTCGCCTTCGATTGTGACAATAGCCTTTTTACTTGACTGTGTGCGCCCCATTGTCATACCAACACGTTTTGCATGCGATGGCATATATACTGTCGCTACTTTTTTTACCTTACGTCCTGGAAAAACCAATTCAACAGCTTGTTTTATCTCAATTTTTGTTGCATCTTTGGCTACTTCAAATGTATATTTGTTGTTACCTGTTTGTATCATTGATTTTTCAGTTATTATAGGACGTTTAATTATATCATATAATTTTTCTTTACTGCTTCTCATACTATGATAACCTCTCTTGAATTTCTTTTACAGCTGATTCAGTCAAGATTACATTATCAGCTTCTAATATATCCTTTACATTTAAGTTTGAAGGCAATATTAATTTTACATTCGGTAAATTACGTGCTGCCAAACCTAAAAACGCATTCTCAGCAGCCTTATCATCAGCAATGATTAAAATCTTTCCTTCAACTTTTAATGCTTTTAATGCCTCAACCATCAACTTTGTTTTTGGTTCATTGATTTGAGAAAAATCCTTAACAATAGTGCTATTTAATAAACGTGATGATAATGCTGATTTTAATGCAAGTCTTCTTACCTTTAAAGGCATTTTGAAACTGTAGTCACGTGGCACAGGCCCAAATGAAACACCACCACCTGCAAACAAAGGTGACCGAATTGAGCCAGCACGAGCGCGCCCTGTCCCCTTTTGTTTCCATGGTTTACGTCCACCACCTGACACCATTGCACGTGTCTTTGCACAAGCTGTACCTGCACGACCATTATTCAATTGACGTCTCAATGCCATGTGCATTACATGTACATTGGGCTCAACGCAAAATACCTTTTCGTCTACTGAAATTTGACCAACCTCAGTACCTTTTGTATCTAATATCGATAATTCTTTTGTCATTTCTAAATTCCTCATTTATAGCTTTCTCAATCCCAAATCAAAATTAGTTCCACTTTACTCTCGATGGCTTAACTGTAACAAATTTTCCTTCAGGACCAGGAACCGAACCTTTTATTAGTAATAAGTTGTTTTGAGCATCAATTTGCACAACTTTTAACTTAGCAATAGTAACATTTTCATTACCCATGTTACCAGCCATTTTTTTACCTTTTATTACACGACCAGGTGTCGTACCTGCACCAATTGAACCAGGCTCACGGTGATTCTTTGAACCATGCGCCATTGGTCCACGACCAAAATTCCAACGTTTAACTGTACCTTGAAAACCTTTACCTATTGATTTTGCAGATACATCAACCTTTTCAACACCATTTAATACTTCAACTGTTATTTGCTGACCAATTGTATATTCACCTGGGTTATCAACACGAAACTCTTTTAAATGACGATATGCGCCTATTTCATTCTTCTTTAAATGACCAACTTGAGCTTTTGTCATATGCTTCTCTTTAGTCGCACAATATGCAAGCTGTATAGCATCATATCCGTCAGTTTCTTTTGTCTTAATTTGAGCTACAACCAATGGTTCCACTTTTAATACAGTTACCGGAATCACAAGACCTTTGTCATCAAAGATCTGAGTCATGCCCAATTTTTCACCTATTATTCCTAATGTCATTTTTCACCTTTCCTTCTTGCGAGCGCTACGTACTTTATATTTTTTTTAAACAAGCGATAGGATTCACACCATCGTAGTTCACATTCAATATTAAATTGTCTTTTAATTATTATAAATTATAACTTAACTTCAATGTCTACGCCTGATGGCAAATCCATCCTGCTTAACTCCTCAGTTGTTTGATGTGTGGGTTCATAGATATCAATTATTCTCTTATGAATCCGTCTTTCAAAATGCTCGCGTGACTTTTTGTCAACGTGAGGAGATCTTAATACACAATAAATTCTTCTTCTTGTCGGCAAAGGTATAGGACCAGCAACTTTTGCTTCCGTACGCTTTGCTGTTTCTACTATCTTTTCGGCTGACAAGTCGATTAATTTATGGTCGTATGCCTTTAAACATACTCTAATTCTTTGTCTTGAACCTGTAGTTGCCATTTTATTTTTCCTATTTCTCACAATTCTATTACTTGCTTTAATTAATGTAATATAAACAAAATCTCACGTCAATCCATGTTTTCGTTTTTTTGTAAAGTTTTGTAAAAAAATATTCATTTTACGAAATTGTGATTATAGTAATTTATTTTATATTATTATACCCACAATATAATATTTGAGAGAGGAAAATTTTATGAATAGTAATATTGATCAAAAAATATTTGCCTCAACTTTTAAAAAAGTTGGCGAAAATACACAACAAATCGCAAGAGTAATTACATCTTCAGATAATACAAATATAGAAAATCAACAAGAAGTTGTGTCATTCAAACAGCTCAAGCATTGAGAAGTTCCATTTTAGGAGGCACTATTGTTCAATCTTCACATTTAACAGAACATAATGTTGAAACTAATAGTGAAATAGAAAATAACAACCCTGAAACATCAACTACCAATGAAGCTGACGTTTCAAATCCACCTCCCAGTTCTAAAGATATTAAAAAAATGAAACAAGAATTATCTGAGTTAAACGACGATGATGATATAAATGATGAAGACACAAAAATGATAAGAAATAATATAGCAGAATTATTGAAAACTCCGTGTATAGATGATGTAGATTTACAAAATCAAATATTATATTGCAACTAGCAATTCAAGAAAAGAATCGCATATTAAAACCTGACAATGATCTCGACAAAACTTTGATAACAAAGTTTTTAACTCTCTCTATACATAACACTAAAACTTTTCGACGACAAATTGCTTTAATGCAAGAAGCAATTATAAATGAATTTTTAGATAAAAAAAATGATGATGACAAATATATTATAACAAAATTTTTGGATACGCCTAATATAGATAACTCTTCAATTTTTGAAAAACAAATGGATTTAGTGAAAAAAGCAATTAATAAATATATCTTTGTACAAGAAGACAAAAATATTATAACAAAATTTTTGGATACGCCAAATATAGAGGAACCTTCAATTTTTGAAAAACAAATCGGTTTGGTAATAGAAGCAATTAAGAAAAATTTATTTGTACAAGAAGACAAAGATATTATAGCAAAATTTTTGGGAACGCCAAATATTGACTCTTCAGTTTTTCAACAACAAATTAATTTAGCGAAAAAAGCAATTAACAGTGGTGTTTTTAGAAAAGAT
>USEW01000043.1 GCA_900553845.1 uncultured bacterium | reverse complement strand
TCAATTCCGGATGCGGTTGAAAGAGATAAAGAACAAAATATCAAAAGCAATAGACAAGAAAATCCAACACCCAATATTATGGAGTGGAAACAAATACTAAAAAACAGACAAGGACGATAAGTTAAAAAGTGAAATATATGTTTATAGCTAAAATATTTTTTATATTTATATTTTGTTTCCTTGTATACTGTAAACAAAACAATTTTTGTTATGCCATTATAAGTGAAATAAAAGAATATAATATAAATCTAAATAGAAAATATATTATTTTACTTGACGAAAATGTATCAGTTTATAAAAATTTAACACCCAAAGTATTAAAACTTGAAAAAATAGCAACCTTAAATAATGATAAAAATCAATTTATACTTTATGGAAAAGAATTAGGATTAGGAAAATTAAGTTTTGAATTTAATAATGACAAAAAACTTGAATATATTATAAATATAAATGAACGAAATAATAAAAATGTATATGATGACCTATTTGAAATAGATAAACCAATAGTATTAATACCGCAAGAAGGTTTAAATGATATGGAGCTGGACAGCATATGGATGAAATATTAAAAAATTTTGGTTTAATATTTCCTGAAATAAACCGTATGCTAAGTTTTGGAATACTGATATTTATACGTTTGCTTGGCTTCATACGTTTTGCACCTATATTTAACCGTAAAGAGATTCCAGGTGTAATCAAGTTATCCTTTGTGTTTATAATAGCTATAATATTAACAATAGTACTTAAACCAACAAAAATAATAACAAGTGAATCAATGTTGCTTCAAACTGTTTTAAATTTTGTATTTGGTGCTATGTTAGGTTGGATGGCAAATTGTATAGTGCTAGCAGTTGAAGCAGGAGGTGACATGATAAATATGCAAATGGGTGTATCATCAGCCCAAATCATGGACCCGACAACTCAGGGCATGGTATCACTAATGGGTAGACTATTTTCACTAATAGCTGTATTGCTATTTGTTCAAGTTGGTGGTATATATTGGCTGTTTAACGCATTATTACGTAGTTTTGAAATTTTTCCTATATTTAGTTATGAATTTCCATTAACAAAAATTTTTGAATTGACAAATATAATAAAAATTACTTCAAATTTATTATACATGGGGCTTCAAATAGCCTCACCTGTTTTACTTGCAACAATGGGGCAGGATATCATTTTGGGTGTAATATCAAAAACCGCGCCACAAATAAACGTATTTCAATTAAGCTTTCTATTTAAACCCGTATTTGGTGTTGCAATTTTAATGTGGATAATGCCCATATTAATTGATATTATTAATGATTATTTTACCTCTTATTCAAATATATTTTAATTTAAAAAAACAAAATATAAAAAGCTATGTAAACTAATTTTACGATATATTAATTTTTAGTAATAAAAGATGTAAAAAACTTTACTCTTAAATATTTTTTACTTAATATAAGGTAAAAGAAATATATTGTTAGTCAAAAAAATAAAAAAAGAGGATAAACTCGTGGAAAACTTTAGTAATGACTTATTTGGGGCAAAAAATAGTGAGAGAACCGGAAGTGTAAACTTTTCAAATTTACCATCACCGGCTCGGATAAAGGTAGTTGGCGTAGGCGGTGGTGGCGGCAATGCAATAAACCGTATGATAAAAGCCGGCTTGGCAGGTGTAGACTTTTGGGCAATGAATACCGATGCGCAAGTTTTAGAAATGTCAGCTGCAAAAAATAGAATCCAGCTTGGAAATAAATTAACAGCCGGTTTAGGTGCAGGTGGTGATCCAAGTGTTGGTGAAAAAGCAGCTGAGGAAACACGAGAAAATATCCAACAAGCACTTGCTGATTCTGATATGGTATTTATAACAGCAGGCATGGGTGGCGGTACAGGTACAGGAGCCGCTAGCGTTGTTGCAAGCATTGCTAAAGATTTAGGTGCTTTAACTATAGGTGTTGTTACAAAACCATTTGGTTTTGAAGGTAAACGCAGAATGAATCAGGCTTTGCAAGGACTTGAAAAACTAAAAGAAACAGTCGACGCTTTAATTGTTATCCCAAATGATAAACTTATTGAAGTTGTTGAACGCAGAACAACAATGAGAGAAGCATTTCAGGTTGTTGATGAAGTGTTACTTCGTGGTGTTCAAGGTATTTCAGATATAATTACAGTTCCTGGTCTTATAAATGTAGACTTTGCCGATGTTAAAGCTGTTATGCAGTCAAGCGGTTCTGCATTAATGGGTATAGGTCGAGGTTCAGGTGAAGGACGTGCTATGGAAGCTGCTAAACAAGCTATAAACTCACCTCTTCTTGAAACTTCAATCAACGGAGCTACAGGTATTATTATGAATGTTACAGGCGGACCAGATATGACATTGCATGAAGTAACTGAAGCTGCACAAATTATTCATGATGCTGTTCTTGACGATGCTATTGTGACTTTTGGGTCAGTTATTGATGATAGAATCCAGGGTGAAATACAAATTACTGTTATTGCTACTGGTT
The DNA here is from genome assembly GCA_900553845.1 of uncultured bacterium. Taxonomy (GTDB): domain Bacteria; phylum Cyanobacteriota; class Vampirovibrionia; order Gastranaerophilales; family Gastranaerophilaceae; genus UMGS1477. Next base: position 9,388 of record USEW01000043.1, on the reverse strand, counting down.
TTGAAATGAAAAATACAGATATGAGAAAAGATATTACTGGATTGCAAAACGGAATGGGAACAAAACCTTTAAGTGCTGCTGATTTCTTCCAAAATGCATTTAATTCGCAAAGCTCAAATATTTCTCAAGCATCATTATCCCCACAAAATACTGGAGTTGGTGTTTCTTCATCCTCACAAGCTAAATTATCTTCTACTGCAGTAAATAATCAGTCAAATAGTCAGCAGCAGAATATAAAGCCACTTTCAAAGTCAGAATCAAATAGTTGGAATATACTTGATATTCCAGACTTTCTGAAAAAATAACAATAAAATATAAAAAAAGAACGATTATAAAAATAATCGTTCTTTTTTTATATTCCAATAAAATTTTCTATTAACTTTATACCATTTTCAGTTAATATTGATTCTGGATGAAACTGAACACCATATATTTTATAACCTTTAATTCTAATACCCATTATTAAATTATTCTCTGTTTTTGCTATAACTTTTATTTGTTTATTTATTGAATTATTGTCAACAATAAGTGAATGATAACGAGTTGCATTAAATCCTTGTTTAAAAGATGAAAATAAAGGTTCATTTGTTTCAAAATAAATATTTGAAGTTTTTCCATGAACAGGTTCTATGGATTTTATAACATTTGCTCCAAAGCAAGCTGCTATAATCTGATGTCCAAGACAGACACCTAAAATTTTTTTTGTTTTATAGAAATTTTTTATTACATCAATTGAAATACCTCCATCATATGGATTCCCAGGACCAGGAGATATTATTATTGAAGAAAAATTTATATTTTTTAAATCTTTTATTTCAATTTCATCATTTTTAAAAATTTTTGGCTTTACACCTAAAATTCTTACGTACTCAACAATGTTATATGTGAATGAATCATAATTATCAATAATTATCATATTTCTAACTTTACCTCAAATATGCCTCGAAGTGAGTTTAGACAGAATATTTTATCCGCATTTTTTAAATCATCAATATATAGCTCTTTTTCAATAACTTTTAGTTTTTTTATTATAAATTGTCGAAAACATCCGTTTAATAATCCGCAATTTAAAGATGGAGTAAAATAAAAATCCCCCTTTTTTATCAATATGTTACTTCTTGCACCTTCCGTTATTTGATTTTTTTGATTCATATATATTTCATCAAAAATCTTATTTTCACCAATTTTTGACATAGTTTCACTATACCACATCCGGTTTGTTGTTTTATAATACAAAAAAATGTTATTTGGATTTGTTTTATTTTTTGCTAGTTTTATAATATTTGTTTTTATACTGTTTATTTCTCTATATTCTATATCAAGTCTGCCGTTTTTATCCATTATTATTTTCATAACGCATGAATTATATTTTGAAGACAAATTGTTAAGTTTATGACTTACTTTAAATCCAAACTTTTTTGCTGCTTTTTTTATACGTTTTAAATGCAATTGTTTTAAATAGATCCTTCGATTTTTAACTTTCATTGTTTCAATAAGCTTAAACGGGGTATCTAAAAATTTCTTTTTTAACTTTGCTTCTTCCCATTCATCTTCAGGGCTTGAATCCCATACAATGGCACCACCTGTATTAACTATATAATGTGGTTTGTTATTTTGTTTATATAACGTTCTTATAGGTACTTGAAAAATAACATTATCCCTTGATATTAGACCTATTGCACCACAATATATTCCGCGTGGATTATCTTCAAGTTCGTTAATAATTTTAATTGTCGAAATTTTTGGAGTTCCAGTTATTGAGCCACAGGGGAAAATACTTTTAAAAATTTCATATAATTTCACATTTTTATCAACTAAAGCACTTATTGTCGATGTCATTTGGTGAAGGGTTGGATGTGTTTCAATTTCAAATAAATTATCAACTTTAACGGTTCCTGTTTTAGATATTTTGCTTAAATCATTGCGAAGCAAATCTACTATCATAACATTTTCAGCTATATTTTTTTCATCGGTTTTTAAAAAATTTATATTTTCCAAATCTTCATCTTTGTTTTTGCCACGCTTTATTGTCCCTTTCATTGGTTTTGTTATAATTTTATTATTTTCTATTTTAAAAAATAATTCAGGTGAAAATGATAATATTGTTTCATATTCATTTTTTATATACGCATTATAATTTGTCTTCTGATGTTTTAAAATGGATTTGTATAAAAGATAATCATCATTGCAGTCTGTACAAACAATACTTGGATATGTATAATTAACCTCATAGGTCTTGCCCATACTTATATAGTTTTTTATTTTATTTATATCAACTATATATTTATCTTTATCAATATCTTCAATTGTTGCAATATTAATTTGTCTATTTTCTTTTATATCAAATTTATATTCTTGAAATTTTTCATAAACCTCAAAATATAACACAGGTAATTTAGATTTATAGTTATTGTTAATTTCAAGAAAAAAATTGTATGCTTCATACTTTATATAACCCAATAAATAAAAATCTTTTATCTGAAAATGATGAATTAAATCAAAAGCCTCAACAAAACTTTCTTTGTCAAAAGCTTTTATTATTTTTATGGGATTTAAAAATAATTTATCATTAAATATTTGCATAAAAAAATGATAACCCAAATATAACTTTTATACGCATTTTTTTATATTCTTTAATGTTATCTTCTTATTTTTCATGGTAAACTAACTTTAGGTTTAAAACAAAAAGTCATATATAAAATGTTAACAAAAATTTTAAAAGTAATAATAGGTTTTTTAATAATAATACTTATCCAAATTATTTCAAATTATATAATAAAATTCACAGGTTTACCTGTCTCATCTGCTATTTTGGGGCTTATAATGTTTGTTATTTTCCTTAAATACAAAATTATAAACAAAAAATATGTTGAAGATTGCGTAAATCTTATTTTAAAATACATGCCTTTATTATTTATTCCTTTATTTGTCGGAATAATATCGTATTATAAAATTATTGCAAATGATTTATTAAAACTGATTTTGATTATAATATTAAGCACAATAACTGTTTTAGTATTAACAGCTATTACAGTTGAAACGATAATAAAATATGTAAAATTGTCAAAATTAAAAAATAAATATGAGGTAAAAAAAATAAAATGACATTTTCTAATCTATGGGGACTTGCTTTAACGCTTATTGTATTTTTTATTTCAATAAAAATATCAAAATATTTAAAAAAAATACCTCCAATATTAATAACAGGTGTTTTTATAATATTCTTTTTAAAATACTATAATATTCCGTTTGAGTCATATAATAAAAGTGCAGGCATACTGACAATGCTTCTTGGACCTGCAACAATAGCACTTGGCTATCCGCTATATAAAAATCTTCATCTTCTTAAAAGAAATAAACGTGCAATATACTCAGGTTTTACTGTTGCTATATTAAGCGCATTAATATCAACATATTTCCTTGGAAATTTAATGCATTTAAATAAAGAACTTATAATGTCGATTCTACCCAAATCCATAACAACACCGCTTGCTGTTGAAATATCAAACCAAATCCATGGACTCCCGCAAATAACAGCTTGTATTGTATTTCTTACAGGATTATTTGGAGCATTATTTTCACACGATATTTTAAAACATTTAAAAATAAAAAGTGATATTGCAAAAGGTATAGCAATAGGCGCTTCAAGTCACGTTATGGGGACATCAAGTTGTGTTGAAAAAAAACGTGAAATTCAGATTACTTTTTCTACAGTCGCATTAATCATTGTAGGTATTTTAACTTCTTTTTGTTGCATCCTAATCTTTAACTAAAATATTTTAATTAATCCTCCATTTACATTATGTAAAATATAGTATTTTATTATATATTTATATGATTACAAAAAGACAAATATTCTTATAATTTATGAAATTTAATCCAAAAATCAACTATATCATCATTTCAATTTCAATAACATTATTATACTTTGCACTTATATCACCAAAACTTTTACCAAATGTAACTATTCCTATTAAAGATGCGCTTATTATAAGTTTTTTTGTTATTTTTACATATTTATGCGTTAAAATAATAAACTTTATTTATACAAAAAAATTAGAAAACAAAATAATATTACAGCATGCTCAAATGAAAACAATTATAGATAATGTATCAGTTAGTCTTTATTTAAAAGATTTAGAGGGTAACATTATTTTAACTAACGAATCTCATTCAAAACTTACTGCTCTTAAAATTGATGATATCATTGGAGAAAAGTCAGATAGCTTTTATCATAATCTTAAACATATTAAAGAGGAAGATGAAACTTTAATAGCAAATAAACAAATTTTAAAAAAAGAAAGATATTTAGAATTAAAAAATGGAAAAAATGGTTGGTATCAAATTGTAAAAGTTCCCGTCTTAAATGATGAAAATGAAGTCCAAAATATTGTTGTACTACTTTATAATATTGATGAAGAAAAAAATCTAGAAGAACGGAAAGAAACCTTTGTTGCAACCCTAACACACGATTTGAAAACACCAACAATTGCACAAATAAAAGCAATAGATCTGCTTCTAAACCAAACTTTTGGCTCTTTAAATCAAAATCAAATAGAATTTTTGGAACAGATCAAAAATTCTTGCAAATATATGTAGGACCTAATCTTCACTATTTTAGACACCTATTTATACGATAGCGGACAAATAAAAATACAATCTGAAGAATTTGACTTAAGAAAACTTATCGATGAATCAATAAATGAAATATCAAATCTTTTAATCGAAAAAGAACAAAATATTAAAATAAAATCAACTTTAAATAATAACAATATATTCGGGGATAAATTCCAATTGAAAAGAGTAATAATAAATCTACTTTCAAATGCAATTATTTATGGTAACAAAGAATCAAATATTGAACTTATATTAAATGAAGATGAAAATAATATCATACTAAATGTTAAAAATAAAAGCGGGTATATTCCTGATGATAAAATACTTGATCTATATGAAAAATTTAAACGTAAAGACAATATAAAATTCCATAAATCAGGCTCGGGTTTAGGATTATATTTATCCAAACAAATAATAATGGGACATAATGGAGACATATTTGCTAAAAGTGACAAAGAAGAACAAAGTTGTACTTTTGGTTTTTCACTACCTAAAAAGTTTAACTTTTTGTCTCAAACAACACAAGCTAAAATGTAGGGAAGATTTAAAACAAATATATATAAATATTAAAAAAAGGGGTGAACTCAAAAGTTAACCCCTTTTTTATAAACTCGTGCCTGGAGGGATTCGAACCCCCGACCTTTTGGTTCGTAGCCAAACGCTCTATCCAGCTGGGCTACAGGCACATATTAATATTCATTTGTCAATTTTTGTACAATTTTATGATAACAAAAACAAAAAATACTTGCAACTTTTTTTATATTTTTATAATTACTTGTCTTAAATATTTGTTCATGCTATAAATATATTACCATTTTAAAATAATATTTAAAATGAGACCAAACGATTGGAAAATTAATAACTTGCCAAAGAATATAAAATTAGCTAAGACAGCAGGTTTTTGTTATGGTGTTAAACGTGCAGTCGAAACAACTATAAAATTAAAATTTGAAAACCCGAACAAAAATGTATGTGTATTGGGTGAGCTTATACATAATCAAAATGTTATTAGCGAACTTGAAAACCTTGGTATTAAGACAATAAATGATAATAATTTTGATGACATTTCAGATATTTGTGTAATAAGAAGTCATGGCGCTTCACCAGGTGTATTTGAGACTTTAATGACTAAACAAGCTCAAATTGTTGATATGACATGTCCTGATGTCAAAAAAGTACAACAAAAAGCTATTGAACTTGTCAAATCAGGTTTTTTACTTATAATTTTAGGAAAAAGCGATCATCCTGAAGTTATTGCAATAAAAGCTAATGCTCAAAAATATTCACAAGGTGATGATGTATTCATTGTATCAAATATAAACGAATTAAAAAAACTTGAAAATAAAATAAAAGCACATAAAAAAATAGGTGTTGTTATTCAAACTACACAAAAACTGGAACTTCTAAAGGAAACAGTCAATTATTTAATTCCAATAGTTAAAGATTTACGGGTTTTTAATACCATTTGTCCATCAACAACATCACGTCAAAATGAAGCAATGAATATAGCAAAAGAATCAGACCTGATGATTGTTGTTGGAAGCAAAAAAAGCGCAAACACAACACATTTAGCTGAATTGCTTAAGGATATAACAAATACTATTCATATTGAATCCCAAAATGAGCTTCATTTATATAAAGAGATTATTGATAATGCAAGAAATATAGGTGTGACAGCCGGAGCCTCAACACCTGATAATATTATTGAAAACGTTATTTTAGAATTAAAAACATATTGAAAGGAGATAAATTTAAGAATATGACAAAATTAATGGAAAAAAAACAAATTAATGATGAATTTGAAATGCTACTTAATAGTCAATTTGAAAAATCACTTGATGCAGCCCAGGTTGTGGAAGGACGCATTTTAAAACGTGAAAACGATGGTTATTTAATAGATATTGGTGCAAAAACCGAAGCTTTTTTGCCTGATAGGGAAATAACAAATAATCTTGAAAAAGACCCTTCAACATTGCTTGAAATAGGTTCAAAACATGATGTTTATATATTAAAAATAACAGATAATGATGAAGAACAGATTATAGTATCGCTAAAACGTGTTGAATGCGCTCAAGTGTGGGCTGCTTTAACTGAAGCTAAAGCAAATAATGATACAATTCGCACAAAAGTTCTATCAAGTGTAAAAGGCGGCGTTATAGTTGATGTTATGGAATTAAAAGGTTTCATTCCTTCAAGTCACTTACGTATGGGGGCGCCTTTTGATGGACTTATTGGAACAGAACTTGAAGCTAAGGTTCTTGAAGCTGATCCAAAACGTAATAAGCTAATCTTATCTCAAAGGATGGCTGTTGTTGAACAACGTGAAGCTGCTGTTAACGAAGTTATTGAAAATCTTGAAATTGACCAAGTTATTAATGGAGAAGTCATTCGCCTTGCTGATTTCGGTGCTTTTATTGATATAAATGGAGTAGATGGACTTTTACCAATCTCTGAAATTTCATGGGAACGTATTAATCATCCTTCTGATGTATTAAAGTTAGGTGAAAAAATTGATGTTAAAATATTAAAAATAGATTATGACCTAAAACGTATTAGTCTTACTTTAAAACGAATGACTGAAAATCCTTGGGAAGAGGTAAAACAAAAATTTGAAGAAGGACAAAAAATTCAAGGTACAGTTAATAAAGTTACTTCTTTTGGTGCTTTTGTTAACATTTTCCCGGGTGTTGAAGCTTTGTTGCCATCGGCTGAAATGGTTGGAGAGAATCCTAATCCGTTTGATTTATACAAAACAGGGGATGTAATTGATGTTATTATTAAAAAGTTTACACCTGATGAACATCGTATTGCTTTATCTGTTAAAGATATGAATATTTAAAAAATATAAAAATAATAATAATTTAAACAAAAATACCAGTAATTTATATTACTGGTATTTTTAATGATTCTTTATTAAATTATATATATTTATTAATAGATACTTTCCTGAACATCTTCATCATCTTGCATAGATGCTAAGTCACGACTAATTGATGTGTCAAAATCATGTGGAAGATTTTCATTGTCAGGCCATATAGTTGTTTCATCAAAACGTGAAGCATTCAAATTTTCACTTGATGATAAGTCGGAATTTGAAAAATCAGATTCAAGTAAAATAGCACCTGCAAAATCTGCATCCTGAAAATTAGAATATTCAATTGTTGTATAACTAAAATCAGTACCATTTAATACTGCGTTTGAAAAATCACACTCAACAATAGTTGCATGTGAAAAATTTGAAGAAGTTAAATCACAATTTTGAAAATTTACATTAGTTAAAGTTGTTTCACGAAAATCAACACCTTCTAAATTTACATCCTGAAAGTCAACATCAGATAATGTCAAATTCGAAAAATCAGCTTCTGCTAAATTTGTTTCATCATCTTTAATTTCGTTAAACTTTTCGGGGTTTGTCATAATTAAATTAACTAGATTGTCTTTTTCTAATTGTCTGCCCATTGAAAAACTCCTTTATATTTTATTTAATCATCCTTTTCTATAATACCCAATTGTATCGCAAGTAAAACAGCTTGTGTACGATTTGTTACTTTTAATTTTTTAAAAATGGCGTTTAAGTGCGTCTTTATTGTAACATCACGAACAAATAATTTATCTGCAATTTCTTTGTTACTTGCACCCTGTGCTAACATACTTATTACTTCTTTTTCTCGTTTTGTCAATTGTTCAACATCAGCATCAATGGGTATATTTATATTTTGTTCGTTGATTATTTTTTTATTCCAACTGCTGCGACGCAAAACTGCATCAATTCGCGCAAGCAGATTAGGCAATATAAAGGGTTTTGTAATATAATCATCAGCCCCTGTTTTCAATCCCATAATTTGTTTGGATTCTTCATTGACAGCTGTTATCATAATTATCGGAATAGTTTTTATTTTGTCATTATTACGTATATATTTTAGAGTTTGCCAGCCGTCCATTTTGGGCATCATAACATCCAAAAGTACAAGGTCATATTTACTATTTGGCTCATTTGGCGTTGTGAGTTTATGCAATGCCTCAACACCATTTTTAGCAATATCCACTTCATAACCATACATAGGCAAAGCATCACCTAAATAATTAGGGTTATCGTCTACTATCAAAATTTTAGCCATTGAATCCATATTTATAATTTATCCTAAAACATTTTATTTTCTTTATTTTATTTTACTCTAAAATTACCTTTGCTTCAAGGTTTACCTTTAAACTTCCATAAATAATTTTTAAATATTTCTTGTCATATGGTATAACCTTTGCAAAATTTATGGTTTCCATTCCAAAATCATTATCCGTGACATTTGATGGCACTTTTGCTATAAGTTTATGCCCTTGAAATAAATTTATATAATACAAATTATTATCTTCATCAACCTTTTGAGCTTCAAGCTTATAATACCCGATAGGTATTTTTTCGCCTGTTTCATAAACATAGGCATTTTGAGAAAAACAAACGGTTAATGGCTCTTTTAGTGTTTCCATAAATATTGACATTTCACTATTACCTTGGTTTTCAGGCAAGTCTATATATTTATTTTTTTTCTTTATTTTGTTTTCTTTTTTTTCTTTATTTTTTTTATATTGATTAATTATCTTTTCATATGCATTATTGTCAACAGGTCTATCATATTGAAATTCGTTATCAGCCTGGTTAAAATCATCATATTCTGACAAACCAAAACAAATACTACTATTACACTCTAATATAATCGACATAAAAAGTGATATTGCAATTATTTTTTTCATAATCTTTTAAAAGACCTTTTATAGT
>USEW01000042.1 GCA_900553845.1 uncultured bacterium | reverse complement strand
GGGGGGTAATACAATAATCTTTAGCCATCCTTGCAAAAGTACCTGAACCTGCCCCAAAATCCAATACTTTATTTTCTATTTTGTTATTTAAAACGTTTTTTATTAATCCAAATAAAAAACGATTATAATTTAATGCTTCAGCCATAATTTCCAAAGCATCTTTACCATTATATGATGTATTTTCATTTTCCATTGTTTTATTTTGTATATTATTCATATTTATAATATTATCGCTTTCTTTTTACTTAAATTCAATTAATTTGCCATCACGATATATTTTATCTGTAAATTTAAACCGGATATCAAATATATGATCATTATAATATTGTAAATCATCTGTTGGTTGTTTATAATTATTTTTTTTATACTTTGTTTTTGTAAATAATAAATAATACCTATCTTTATATATTGGAACATAGCGCTTTTTCTTATCATTTTTTAATTTTTCATATACTTTAGATTTTTCATTAACAATAATAAAAGCAGGTTCTGTTTTTAAAACCTCTTCCCAATGTTCAGTCCCCAAATAAAAATGTTCAAGCACCTGAAAAGTATTATCAGAATATGCTGTTTCATAACGACCATCCATATATATCAAATTGTATGGATATAGTTTATAGCATAAATAACTACCAAGACCAAACTCGTTTAACACAGTTCCTGTTAAATTGTTTATTTTTAAGAATTCAACTATTTTATATGGATAAAATGAACCAACTATAGCGGGCTTATATGGCGAAACGAAAATCAAAATAAAAGATGCAATAATTACAAAACCATACATTAATGTCTCTTTTAGTAAAATGAATACATTAACAAAAGTTTTGTTATTTAAATGAAGTAAATTTCTCAACTTGTATATTAATGTGTTAAAAACAAAATAGAATTCATCATATAAAAATATTGACATAGTTATTACAAAAAATGGAGAGTGTTTTATATATTTAAAGCTTAAATATGCTGTCACAATAAGTATTAAATATTTTGTATAATCAATATTTTGTTTATTTATAATTTTTGTTCTTATAAATGATACCAATAGCAATGAAAACCCGATAATGTAATTTATTTTAAATTTTAAAAGTTCATTAACTTTTCTTTCAAAAAATGGATTTTGCCATTCAAGAATCAATGGGCGTTTCATTGTTGTTGCTGTAATCAAAAATTTTACATATTCAATACCATACGGATTAATAAAGAGCATTAATGATGATGCAATAAATGTATAAATATATTTTGCAAAAGGTTTTTTGTTTAAAAATTCACCAACAGCGTATATTAAAATAACTCCCAATCCGGCTACACATCCGCCATGAAGGTTGTTCCATATTAGCATTATTGGAGGAAACAAAAAAAGAAGTTTATTTTTATTTTTATGTCGGACTAATTCAAGCATGTATATATACATTGCAAAAAACATAAATGTAAAAAAATGACACCTTATTCCTGATGTTATTAACGTATACATACTATGAAGAATAAAGAAAAATATTATTATATTATATGGTGTTTTTGTGTATTTTATATTTTGAAGTTTTATTGATTGTATTATAAAAAATAATATTAAAAATAATAAAATAGTTTTTAAAAATATTATTCCTAACCAGTCAAAATGACTTTGAATAAAATAAAAAATAGGACTTGACCCCCATTCATGATCATACCAGAAGGGTGATACCATATATGAAAAAGGATCTTGTTTTAAAATATGTCCCAATTCAAAAAAAGCTTTGCCCTGAAGTAATCTTGCCCAATAGTCAGGATCAACCATATTAAAAAAGCAACTCATTGCAAATAAGAACGCAAACATTGTTATATAAAACAATACAGGTTTTATATTTTTACATATTTTATCCATATTAATAAATAACTCCAACTAATATTATATTACTAATTCATATATAATAGCAGCGTTTATATTAAGTGTCAAAATCTTAACGTACAATTTTTGACAAGCCGTTTGGATTATCAACATTATGTTTTAAATCAAATGAAATTTTAAATGCAAATAATTGTATAATTATTAACTTTATAAAAATTTCACAAATTTTTAAATCAAAATTATTATATACAAATTTATAAGAAGCACTATTATAAAAATAACCGTAAGTTGTCATTTGTATTATTTGAACATTTGGATATTGTTTTTTAATTTTATCCAAACATTTAAATTCAAAATCTTTAAAATATTGAGAAGTCATAGCCAAAATAGGAACATTTTTATTTAAAACAGCAAGGTGTCCATGCAAAAATTCACCATAAGTAAAAGCATTTGAACATATATAACTTGTTTCGGATAACTTTAATGCTGCTTCATTTGCTATATTTATATCATTTTGAGAGCCCAAAAACACAACAGAAGACGCATTTTTTAAAATTGAAGACAATTTTTGTATTTCAGATTTTATATTATTTTTTTTCTCTTTATAATCCTTTAGAAACATCTTTATTGCATTTGGAATTTTAAGCAAATCCTCATTAAATTCATTTTTTAATTTATAACCAAAAAGCATAAGACAAAAAATTTGTGCACAAAACGCTTTTGTTGAAGCTATGCTTTTTTCAATCCCTGCAAGTGTATTTAATTTATATTTTGCCATATTATAAATTGAAGAATTATCGTTGTTTACAAAAGCAAAAATTTTATCGGTAAACTTTTTAACATAACTTAAGGCATTAAATGTATCTGCTGTTTCGCCGGATTGTGAAGCAAAAATATATAAAATATCATTGTCTTTAAATATTTTAGGTTTTGATAATATAAATTCACTTGAATAATAACATTCATAATCAAGATTGAAACTGTCTTTTAAATATTTCCCTGCAATTTGGCATCCATTAAAAGAAGACCCAGATGCAATAAATATAAGTTTATTAATATTTTTACTATTCTCAATTTCAAACCCGAAGTCAATATTGTTATTAACAATATATTTTGAGACTATTTTTTCAAAAACAAAGCCCGTTTCAAATATTTCTTTTTCCATAAAAAAACGGCTCATAAAATCCTCAATACTTTACATAAATTAATAAAAACATAAAAGAATATTATCAATAATAAAATAATGTAGTATAATGAGTCAAGTAGAAATTTGTGAGGTTTAACACAATATGGGCGAAAACATAATTTATTTTATTGATGTTACTAATCGAGATGGTGTGCAAACATCACGTTTGGGTTTAGCAAAACTGCAAAAAACCATAATAAATTTAATGTTAAATGATATGGGGATAACACAATCTGAATTTGGATTTCCAACAACTGAGCATGAAATAAATTATCTAAACGCTAATATGGACCTTGTTTATCGCAATGTAATTACAAAAACAAAATTATCAGGCTGGATGAGAGCATTGAGCGCTGATGTCAATCATTCATTTGAAAATGTTCCGCGTCTTCAATATTGCAATTTGTCTCAATCCACATCAGAACAAATGACAAATGGAAAGTATCAAGGGAAAAAAACACTTGATGATATTTTAAAAATGACAGTTGATGCGGTAAAAGAGGCAAAAAGATGTAATGCCAAAATGATTGGGGTAAATGCTGAAGATGCATCCCGCAGTGATTTAAATTATTTAATAAAATATGCAAACGAATGTAAAGCAGCAGGCGCAAAAAGATTCCGTTATTGTGACACTTTAGGTTTTGATGATCCTTTTACTGCTTATGACAGGATTTATACCATTGCAAAAGAAACAAAAATGGATATTGAACTTCACTTCCATAATGATTTGGGTATGGCTGTTGGATGTTCTGTTATGGGTGCAAAAGCAGCGATTGATGCAGGTGTTGATGCTTATATAAATACGGCAATAAATGGTATGGGAGAACGTGCCGGTAATGCTGATTTAGTATCTTGTTTACTTTCAGTTATGAAGTCATCAGGCTTCAAGGACAAATATAAAATAGACCCTCAAATTGACTTGTCAAAAGCCTGGAAGCTTGCAAAGTATACAGCTTATGCCTTTCATTTAGACCTTCCAATAAACCAAGTGGCAGTTGGCGATAATGCGTTTGCTCATGAATCAGGCATACATGCTGATGGTGCATTAAAAGATCGTCGTAACTATGAATTATATGATTTTGAAGAGTTAGGTCGCGGCGAACCTGAAATTATTGAAACAGGTCGTATGATTACAGTTGGCGAATATGGCGGTATTAAAGGATTCCGAAATGTATATGAAAACCTTGAACTTGAGTTTCATGATGAAGATGAAGCACGCAATATTCTTGAACTTTGTCGTTATGCAAACGTTCACACTCAAAGACCATTAACAGATAGCGAGTTAAAATTTATATATTATTATCCAGATATTGCTGCAAAAATTTTGACCGTTACACCTTATTATCTTCCAACAGGTGCTTTAAAACAACGTATAGATAATGAAACACGGTTAAATATTTCGGTTGTATAGAAAAAATAAATTGTTATTATGGATATTATAAACTATAGCGAACTAAATGACTCTTTTTTTGAAACATTTGATTATAATGTTGAAGATAATGTAAAAAATATTATAAATGACGTTAAAAAAAATGGCGACAGTGCTATTAATAAATACTGTCAACTTTTTGATAAGTGCAGTTTTGATAGTTTTGAAGTTTCTGAAAAAGAAATTGAAGAAGCCTTTGCCATTGTAAGTTTTGAAAAAATAAAGGCAATGAAAAAGTCTATAAAAAATGTAAGGACGTTTGCAAAAAGACAACTAAACAGCTTAAAAAAACTTGATACAAAAATATATGGCTGCAAGCTTGGCCACCGGATTATTCCGCTTGAATCTGTTGGATGCTATATACCTGGCGGTAATTACCCCCTTCCTTCAAGCGCAATAATGACAATAATCCCGGCTAAAGTTGCAAAAGTTGAACGTATTTATGCGTTTTCACCAAAAATAAAACCTGAAACAATTGTTGCATCACATTTATCAGGAGCTAATAAAATATATAAAATAGGCGGTGTTCAAGCTATTGCAGCAGCTGCTTATGGAACAGAGACTATAAAAAAAGTTAACAAAATTGTAGGACCCGGGAATAAATATGTGACAGCTGCAAAAAAAGAAGTTTATGGTGTTTGCGGGATTGATTTTTTAGCAGGACCATCTGAGGTTATGATTATTGCCGATGAAACAGCAAATTTAGAGTTTATAGCAGCTGATATGTTGTCTCAATGTGAACACGATTTAGATGCACGCGCAATTCTTGTAACTTTTGATACAAAAATAGCAAAAGAAGTTAATAAAATTGCAAATGATATGCTTAAAATATTACCAACTAAAGAAATAGCACAAAAATCTTATAACAAATCAATATGCGTCATCTGCCACGATTTTTATGAGGCAATTGATGTAGCAAATAAAAAAGCGCCCGAACATTTGGAATTATGTGTTGATAAAGCTAATGAAAAATCATGTTTATTTAGAAACTATGGTTCTTTATTTATTGGCAACTATTCAGCAGAGGTTTTCGGCGATTATACATCAGGCACAAACCACACTTTGCCAACAAATGGTGTAGCAAAATATAGCGGCGGTTTATCTGTTTTTGATTACGTTAAAATTCAGACCTATCAAATGTCAAGCCGTTTAAACGCAAGGCATCTTGCAAAAACCGCTTCAATAATGGCTGATATTGAAGGACTTTATGCCCACAAACTTGCAAGTGATTTGAGAAAATAGAAAAATAAATTCAGGGAATTATCCACAACTTTACACTAAAATATTTAAACTCCTCTGCACTATACACGAACATTATGAGCCTATATCCGAAGCATAGACAAGTGTGTTAAAAATAATTAATCTTTTAAAACACTAATTTCCTTATATTTTCTTAAATATGGCAAATGAGCATCTGTTATAAGCTCTCCAGGTACAAGAATAAAAATCCCGGGCGGACACTCGGCAATAATTTCAGAAGAAATGCGACCAACCGAATCTTCAAGACTAACCTTTTCACTTTCCATATAAAAAGCCTCTCTAGGTGTCATTTTGATAGTTGGAGTTAAAAGAGGCATAAATTTTAACTTTTCCATATAAGAAATATCATGGTAATTTGAAGTTGCTATTTTTTGTATTGATTCAACAAAATACTTTACTTCATCAAAATTATTTCCAATATTTAAAAGTGCTAAAAACCCATGGTCAGTTGTTGATTCAATTTCAATATTAAACTCGGTTTTTAAGATAGTTTCCAATCTTGCCCCTGAAAAGCCATCAATTGTAATATATAATTTTGTAGGGTCGATTTTAAAATCATCATTATTTGATAAAATATGAACATTTTCGTAAAGCTTTAACTCTTCACGTACATACATTGCATTATAAATTGCATTATCGATTAACTTTTTACCATCCTCACTTTGAAGATATGCGCGTGCTGCATCAATACTAGCAAGTAAAAGTATTGAAGGACTTGTAGTATGGAGAAGCCGAAGGTTATGTTTTAGTCTCTCAACATCAATAATGCTGTCTTTTGAAACATGTAATATTGAACTTTGAGAAAAACTACCGCCTGTTTTATGCATTGAATGCACAACAGCAGAAGCACCTAAATGCAGTGCAGATGTTGGAAGCTTAGGGCTAAAATTCCATAGGCAACCATGCGCTTCATCAACAATTAATGGGATATTATAACTTTTGCAAATGTTTGATATTGACTTTATATCAGACACAATTCCTTCATATGTCGGGCTTGTAATCCACACAAGTTTTATATCAGGGTTAGTTTCAAGTTGATTTTTGACATCTTCTGGTGTTATCTCACCCCAAATGGAGTATTTTTCATGTTTTTTTGGTGTAATCCAAATAGGATTTGCGCTTGTCATAATCATACCGGTCACAATCGAACGGTGACAATTACGACCTATTAAAACTTTATCATCAGGCTTAATAAGAGTTAATGCAAGAGCCATATTGCCAATTGATGAGCCATTTAAAAGAAAGAATGATTCTTTTGCCCCAAATGCTTTTGCTGCTAGTTCTTGTGCTTCTTTTATTGGTCCAGTTGGTGGATGAAGGGTGCCGATATTTTCAAACTCGTCAGTTGAATCCAATTTTGCTGCGCCATATTTATCAAGCAAAGCTTTAAAATCAGGTAAAATACCAACGCCTTTTGTGTGACCTGGAATATGAAACTGTATTGAACCACCATTTGATGAAGAGCGTTTAATTGCTTCCAATATAGGTGCATATGTCTTATGTTGCTTATTCCCTGATTTTATTTTTTTTGCTTTTTTTGAATCCAATTTGTATTTCCTAATCTTAATTTAATATACATATTTATTAATGCATAAAGAAAGAAAAAATTCTAACATTCAAGTTAATTATTAAAAAATATTAAGACTAATTTTAAAATGATTTTGGAGGAAAGGCTATCATACCTGTATGATTATCACCATTTAACTTTTCGTTAAAAAGTACTCCTTTCATCATATTATCTTTATGTTCAACATATAAATAAGAATAAGGATTAGTACTATTATTACAATAATCTAAAACGATACCTATATCTTTATTGTTATACTTATCATGATATTTTGAACATAGTGTTTTTGCTCCTGATGGTGTAATCAAATATGATTTATTTTTATAGTCGAAATTTTGAGATTTATCCTTATATAAAACAACTTTTGAATCCTTATCTTTAAATTTAAGTTCTTTCTTAGAATCATTTTTATAAAAAGTTACCTTCCATTGATACTTGTTATAAGTTTTCGGATACCAGTTTGTTAATATATATTTTTTTTCTTTATCAATAAACTTATACGAATCTTGTTTAGTGTCAAGATAGTAAATTTTTTCTCCGATTTTTAAATCTTGTTTTTTTTCTTGATATTTGAAATGCTCAATTAAAGCAAAATTTTGTTTTTGTTCTTCTGTATTTAAAAGAAAAAAATCTTTTACGCAACAAGCCTCAAATAATGATTTATTTATTTTTGTAAGTTTGTTACATATCAAATCTTTTTGATTTCTAAATATCCGTTCAAGCAAGCCAAAAGTTAGAATTTTTCTCTTTTTAACAGGTCTATTTATTTTATATTTTGAAGAATATGTATCTTCCTTAGCTGTGTTGCTATTTATATTAAACGAAGGTAAAATTCGTTTTAAAGTTTGAGAGGTTTTTTGTATATGGCTTGTATTATAAATTTTACTTGTTAATTTTTTCGGTGTCATATAATTTTCCTTTATGTTTTTACTTATTTTAATAATAACATAAAAAAATATTACTACAAAGCGAAATGTAATAAAATACTAAAATGACAATTGTGATATTGTTTTTAAATTTTCCTCTTTATCCTCAACCCAATAAATTGAAGTATCTGACTTTAAAATATCATTATTTGTTTCTTTTTTAAAAATGGCATATTTTAAATCAATAAAATTTATTTTTTGAAGTTTAACGATATAAAAATCTGACGAGCCACAGTTTGTGCAGAATTTATTTTTAGGCAAAATAATGTTATTATGAATAATCCCAACACGTTTTATATTACAGCAGCTACAACGTACCATATACCAGTTGCAATACACATACTCACCGCACTCAGGACAATATCCTGAATCTAAATATGGCGAAACCTCATTATGCATACATGTTTTTTTGTTAAAAAATACAAAATTCATTACCGGTTATGTTTTAATATAATTTTTTAAAAAGTCAATTAAATTTTGATTTTTATTTTGGTTATATTATAATAAATATATTTGGTAGTTTAGTTTTTGAAGAGGTTATAATTTGACTATTCAGTTGGAAAATAAACAATGTTTGATTGCAGGTGACGGGAATTTACCAATAGAATTTGCAATAAATGCTAAAAATAGCGGATTTGAAGTTGTTGCAATATCTTTATCATCAGATAACCGGCATAAATTAAAAAACTATTGCAGTAAAGTATACAATTATGGACCAGGTGAAATAAAAAAAATCAAACAAACGTTAAAGGATGAAGGAATAAAGCAGCTTACATTTTTAGGCAAAGTCCATAAGGGGCTTTTGCTTCGCCGGCCAAAGTTTGATATGGAAGCTTTAGAGTTGTTAAAAAATGCACCCAAGTTAAATGATGATGCTGTTATGTTAACAATTGTAAGTGAACTTGAAAAAATAGGCACAATTGTTTTAGACCAGACTATATTTATAAAAAACCTTCTAATTCCAAACGGGATACTTGGCAAAACACAACCAACTGATGAACAACTTAAGGATATTGAATATGGATTTAGACTGGCGAAAGAAATGGGCAAGCTTGATATTGGTCAGTCTGTTGTTGTAAAAGATAAAATGATAATGGCTGTTGAGGCTATTGAAGGAACAGATAGATGTATTCAACGCGGATGTCGTCTTGCAAAAAAAGACGCTATTGTTGTCAAAGTCTCAAAACCAAACCAGGATAAACGATTTGATATACCAACAATTGGGGTAAATACTTTAAAAACCATGAAAAAATTTAAAGGGAAAGTTTTGGCTGTTGAAGCTGGTGAAACTATTATTGTTAACCAGAATGAATTAATTAATTTTGCAAATAAAAATAATATTGTTATTATGGCTGTATAGAACTATTTGT
Source organism: uncultured bacterium (assembly GCA_900553845.1). Lineage (GTDB taxonomy): Bacteria > Cyanobacteriota > Vampirovibrionia > Gastranaerophilales > Gastranaerophilaceae > UMGS1477. Next base: position 2,597 of record USEW01000042.1, on the reverse strand, counting down.
TTAAAATTTAAATTTGGAGCAAAATTGAAAAAGAAGAAAATTTTTATTATTACAGGCGAATTATCAGGCGATTTGCATTCAAGTTATGTTGTTAAAGAACTTAAAAAATTATGTGACAACGTTGAAATTGAAGCAATTGGCAGTAATAATCTTGAAAATCAAGGTGTTAAACTTTTTGAAGACCACAAAAAAATGAGTGCCGTTGGTTTAAGTTTTAATATTTTATTTAATCATATAAAACTTGGAAAAAATTTAATAAATTATCTAAAAAATGATTATAAACCTGATTTGGTTTTGCTTATTGATTATGGCGGGTTTAATTTAAATATGGCTAAATTTTTGAAAAAAGAAGAATTTACTATTTTTTATTATATCCCGCCGCAAATCTGGGCTTCAAGAAGTTATCGTATAAATACTATTAAAAAATATGTTGATAAAGTTTTAACCATTTTCCCGTTTGAAAATGAAATTTATGAAAAAAAAGGAATCGATGTAAAATACACAGGTCATCCTTTAATTTATGAAATACCTCAAATTGATGAAACAAAAGAAGACTTTTTTGCCCGTCATAATCTTGAAAAACATAAAAAACTTGTTTCGATTTTTCCTGGCAGCCGCAAGTTTGAGCTAAAACAATTATTTAAAATATTTATAGATGCAAAAAAAATTATTGAAGAATCTGAAAAAGGAAATGTCCAATTTGTTTTATCACAGGCAAATAATATTGAAGATAAATTATTCAACTATTATACTAAAAAGTATATAAAAGAAAAGGATATAAAAATAATAAAGGGTGAAAATTATCATATTCTAAAATATTCAGACGCATTGATGCTTGCATCGGGAACTGTCGCACTTGAAGCAGCTTTATATAAGACACCATTTCTTGTTGCTTATCGCGGACCCTGGTTATTTTATTTAATATATTTATTTGTAAGAAGTATAAAAATGGTTTCCTTACCAAATATTATTTTAAATAAAAGAATCATCAAAGAGATGATTCAAAATAAGTGTAATAAGAAACAAATTGCAAATGAAATATTAAAAATTCTAAATGACAACAATTATCGCGAGCATATGATTTATAATTTAAACCAGGTAAAAGATATGCTTTCCCATAAAAATTCAAGTTATGAAGCTGCTAAATGTATTTATGAAACTTTATACCCTTGATTTGCTTGTGTTGTTTTATTGTATAAATAATCACCTAATTTCATTATTTGCATAAAATCTTCATAATCTGATTGGGAATTATTTATAAACCCGTTATTGTAGTAAAGTATATGTTGATTTTCAATTTTTTTCATTTTTTTATATAAATCAAGCGGGATAGTATTTTCAAGGTCGCCTAAATTTTCAATACGATGGGCTTCAATTGAACCGTATAAAGTGGTTTTTTCATTATTTTGTTCCGGGATATAAATATAATTTTTTCCTTCAGGTTGACGGGCTTTTGAAACTGGATCATTTTCGTGACGATAATTTGTTACATATTTTTGCGCATCAGTGTTATCAATATTTTTGCCGATTCCATAAGCATTAAATGTGATAGCTGGGACCTTATTTTGTGTTGCAACATAAATAGCTTCACTACCGCCTTCTGAATGTCCAATGACGATAATTTGTTTTTCTGGGTTTTCCTTATGTATTTCTTTATATATTTCATCTGCTCTTTTCATTTGTTTTGTTGTCACTTTTGCTACCATAGCAACATTTGTTTTTAGATCTTTCAGACTGCCTGTGTCTTTTTCTCTAGCAATATTTTCAAAATGAAAATCAGTGCCAACATATGTAACGATAATTTCATCATTTTTTTCGTAAGCTATAGCTTTAAAGTTTGAGTCTTTTTCATAATAACTGCCTTTAACTTTATACCCATTTGACATTTCAAGCCCATTTGCTTCAATGCCGGCTCTTACCAAAACATCAGATAATTCAGCAAGTTCTTTTAACTCGTTTGCTTTTTTGTGGTCTATTCTCTCATAAGAATTTAAGTTATTTTCATTAGTTTGTTCATCATTTTTATTTATGTCGTTATTAATATTAAATGGGGTTTCTTTATTATTAAATGTTTCATTTTTTCGCTTGTTATTACGTGTTTCAATTGTACATTTGCAGTTAGGATGCGGTTTTTGGGGGATATCTTCTTTTTTATAATATATATTTCCATCTAAATCCTCACAGGTTTCACAAGCACCTGGCATTGCGTGCCATACATATATTTTGTCATTATTATTGTCATCTTTTTGAGAACTATAGTTTTTTATTCCATTCAACTTGTTATTTATATCATATAATGCATTTAGAAGTTCTAAAATTTCGTTATTTTCTTCATTTGACTCCCTAAAACCAATGTGCGTTTGTAAGCTCTTTTTACGATAAATTAATTTATGAATTTCCTTAATTATATTTATTAACTTTATTAAATATTTTTTTTTGTCAGAATTTTTATCTTCTAAAATATTATATTGAGCAATTAAGTCATTCAAAAATTCATCTAAATTTTCCTTTAAAATTTTGTAATCAAAATTATCATTTAAATATTCTTTTATTAAGTTAATAATTTTAGACAGATTATAATTATTTAATTTATTTTT
>USEW01000041.1 GCA_900553845.1 uncultured bacterium | reverse complement strand
ATTTTACTTTTAAGTTTTATCATATATCCAATCTTTATCTGGAAGAATCCAGTACTGATTGCTATCTTTATTCCATTTTTTATAGCTCTTGTTCCAGTTTATGTGGTAGTCACCAGCAGAAAAAGTTACCGTTTAAAGATGGATGAAAAAGGCTGTATCCGAACGTTTCTTTTCCTGTCAAAACGTTATTTGTGGAAGGATTTGCGAGTAAAACTGGTTGCATCGGAGGAAAGTCATTGTGGAGAGGGTGTTTTATTCATCAAGAAAAAATCTGGGAATAGCAGTTCTGCAAGTGAAACTTTCAGCTATGCATCTTTGCACCCATACAGTAGCTTTGTAGCAAACTTTGAAGTGTTTGGGAAAATGTATGGAGAGAAGGATGCGTTGCATGAGATTAACAAAGAGCTGTTTCTGGAAAAAATGAAAGAATGGGGAGTAGAGGTAGAAGGACTGCCGAAAGAAGAGTAAAAAATTAAAAACAGAGTTAGAAAGCAGTTGGCTCCTTGGATGAGTGTAAAAGTTATGTTTTACAAAATAAAAGAAAGTCAAATCCTGTGGTTAAAAATTATAAAAAAACAGCAAAAATATTAAACTTTATAAAGTTTTTGCCGATAAAAAACATATAGACATCTGCTTTTGTTTTATTTTTTCGTAAATTATGTAAAATAATAATATAATAAATATTATAATTTAAAAGTTAATAGTTTAATAAAGGAAAAATATGGACGATTGCGGCTTGAAAAAAGATATAGCAAAACTTATTGATGTATTGCCTGAATGTATAAAAGAAAAACTTGTTTTTGAAAGATTGAACGATGCAATTGAGATAGTGTTGGATCTTGGGAAAGTTCCCGAGCTTCGCCGTTCAAATAATGAGATTGAATATATAAGCGAAGAACCAGTGACAATTGATGATATAAATTATGTAATATCAAAAATACCGCCATTTACAAACGATAACAGAAGCGGTATTGAAGGCACTCTTCACCGGATAAGTGCTATAAGAAACAGAAGTGGCAGAATAATAGGTTTAACAATGCGTATTGGCCGGTTTATTACAGGAACTATAGACTGTATACGTGATATAATTATAGAGGGAAAAAGTATTCTGTTTCTTGGTCGTCCTGGTGTTGGCAAAACAACAAAATTGCGTGAAATTGCAAGACTTTTAGCCAATGATTTAAAAAAACGTGTTGTAATTGTGGATACATCCAATGAAATAGGTGGTGACGGTGATTTACCGCATCGTGCTATTGGTAAAGCTCGCCGTATGATGGTTCCTCAACCTGAATTTCAAAAAGATGTCATGATTGAAGCTGTTCAAAACCACACACCGCAGGTTATTGTCGTTGATGAAGTCGGTACTGAAGAAGAAGCCCAGGCTTGCCGCACTATTGCTGAACGTGGTGTTATGCTTATTGCAACAGCTCATGGTAATAGCCTTGAAAATTTAATTAAAAACCCAACACTTTCAGATTTGATTGGGTCAATTGAGTCTGTAACGCTTGGCGATGATGAAGCAAAAAAACGCGCCTCTCAAAAGGTTGTACTTGAACGTGCTAAGCAGCCTTCCTTCGATGTTATTATTGAAATAGTCGACAGAAATACTTTTTCTATATACCCAAACAGCGCACAAGCAGTTGATTATATGCTTCGAGACTGGCCTATACGCCCTGTTATAAGGAAAATTGACACAGGTTCCTCTAATGACATAAATAATAATCAGAAAAAAAATGTTGATTTGGAAAGTGATTATAAAGACAGCCTTAAATTTGATTTTTCCCGAAGTGATTATGTAAATAGTGTTAAAAAATTTAAGAAAATCTATATTTACGGCGTTTCTAAGTCAGTTGTGGAAAAGGCTATTGAACGTTTGAATCTTAACTGTGAGCTTACAAAAAATATATCAGATGCACAGATTCTTTTGATACACAAGTCATTTTCACGCGGCGAAGGGCAAAAAATATTATCACGTGCCAATGAATTTAGGCTTATGATATTTTATGTAAAAACAAACTCCCAGGCTCAAATACAAAAAGTTTTAAAAGATGCATTAATGGAAAACGAAAGTGATATTCACCAGTATATCGACGAAACCGAAATTGCTTTAAATGAAACAAAAAATGCAATAGAAAAAGTCATTAATTTAAAATGCGACATTGAACTAAAACCCCAGTCAAAAGAAATAAGAAAAATGCAGCATGATTTAGCTAGACAGTATAACCTTGAAAGTATAAGCGTTGGTGATGGTAAATTGCGCCATCTGAAACTAAAAACAAATGAATTATAATAACTATCAGGTTTATATTGATTTTAAAGTCTATTTTATCCCGGCGGCCAATTAAGCTTTCTGCCTGAAATCATGTGAAAATGAATATGCATAACTTCCTGACCGGCTTCTTTTCCAGTGTTTAAAACAACACGATAATCTTTTATTCCATTTTCACCTGCAACTTTTTTTATTGCATCATAGATACTTTTTATTATTAAAGTATCTTCCAATTCATTGAGCGATGCAACATGCACTTTTGGAACAAAAAGAATATGAACAGGCGCCTGGGGATTAATATCGTTAAAGGCCACAATTTTTTCATCTTCATAGACAAAATCTGTGTTAAAATCACCATTTATTATTTTACAAAATATACAATTATCCATAAACTTATTTATAAATTATATTTTCTTTTATGTCAACTGTTTTTCTTTGGTAATTTTATTTTTATTATAATACTTCACCTTTAAAACAATATAAAAATATTAAAAACCGTGTTATAATAAAAATCGCTATGAAAATGCCTTACCTGTCAAAAGTAAAAGAACGCTTTTTGTTTTGGTATAAAGCCTCACGTGGTTATTCTCTTCCTATGAGCATAATATCCTGGCTTATTATTTTTGTTTATTCCCTGAAATTTCATTCTGGCAATATTTTATATGGCATTTATGCATTAATTGGTATCATCTTTGCACATCTAGGCACTAACCTTTTTGACGACTATGTTGACTTTAAAGACAATGTGCCAAAACAAAAATATAAGTCAACTTATATTGATAATCAAGAAACTAAATTAAAAACTATATTCAAGATGGTGTGTTTTTATTTTTTAATAGCATTTATTATCGGCGTATTCTTTACAATAAAACTTGGGATTAATATTCCGATAATTGCAACATTTGTCGGAGTTTTATGTTTAATTTATCCTAAAATAAATCATATTGGACTGGGCGAAGTGGTTGTCGGGACGATTTTTGGTCCGATTTTATTTTATTGTGTAAATTATGTTATGACAAATCAATTATTTAGCATCAAGATTTTATCTTTGTCTTTGTGTGTATTTATTTTTACAATTCTTGTTCTTGATGTTCATGCATTTATGGATTATGATTCGGATATTAAAGCAAAAAAAAGAACACTATGCACTATTTTAAACTCCAAACAAAATGCTTATTTTGCAATATGTTTATTAATTTTATTAGGGTATTTGCTAACTTTACTTTCAATATCAAATAAAATAATTTCCAATTGGGGTTTTTTAACATTTTTAACAATACCTCAAGCTTATAAACTTTTAAGATCACTGAAAAAGTATAATCCAACAAATGAAAATGAATTTATTATAAACTTTATTAAAGCTCGTAATTTAACTATAGCTTATGAAATATTATTAATCTTTGGCATAATCTTATGAAATATATTAAAAATGAAATAAAAATAAAAGAGTTATTTAACAAACTTGCATTAAATTATGACAAAAACAATAATATTATATCCTTATATCTCCATAAATTAATAAAAAAAGATGCAATAAAAAAATTAAAAATAAAAGAAAATACAACTATTCTTGACTTATGCACAGGTACAGGCGACATTATTGGTTATATTTTAAAGCAAAATACAATAAAAAAAGTTATAGGTGTTGATTATTCTTTTCAAATGTTAAAAATTGCAAAAAAAAGATTTAAGAATAAAAAGAATGTAAAATTTATTAACCAAAATGCAAACAAATTACCTTTTTGCAATTCTTCTTTGGATTATATAACTTTAAGTTTTGGATTTAGGAATATAAAACACAAAATAAGGACTTTAAAGGAGATAAAAAGGGTATTAAAACCAAATGGAAAAATAATGCATTTGGATTTTGGCAAATCAAATTGGTTTATAAATATGATTTTTGAATTTATTGTTAATTTTATATTGAAACTTTTTTATAAAAAAAGTACGCCATATCAATATCTGCTTAAATCAAAAGAGGATTTTTACTCTCCAAATGAACTTATTAAACTCTTTGAATCAAAAGGATTTATTTTAGAAAAGCGTGTTGATTATTTATTTGGAATTATATCAATGCAAATATACAAAAAAATCAAGTTGAAGCAACTGTAAATGGGTAAATATTTGAAAACCCGTTATCATTTAGGGTTTTAATACATTCTTTCATTGTTGTACCGCTTGTTAAAATGTCATCAATAAGAATTATTTTTGTGTTTTTATTTTTTAATTTAGAATTATTTATTTTAAAGCAGTCTTTTATTATTTTTTCCCGTTGTAGTTTGGTCTTATTGAATAATGATGGTGTATATTTTGAACGTATTAAAAGTTTTTTGTCAAATTTAATCTTCAAAAGTTTTGATAATTCATCACATATTAAATGCATATGATTAAATCCCCGCGTAAATACCCTAAAATAATGACAAGGGACACAAACAATTATATAATCGGATTTATTTTGATTAATCTGAGGGATTTTCATTAAAATTAAATCATATAATATTTTTGCAATGGTTTCAGCAAAATAAACTTTTTTTTGAAATTTATATAAATGAATTAATTCTCGAATTTTATCTTTATATAAAAAAGCACTATACGAAGTAAATTTAAATAAAGAAGAATTACAAGTTACACAAATTTCTCTTTTTTGTATATCTTCACTATTTACTTTTAAATTATACAATTGGGTACTTTTGTTAAAAATTGTATTTAAAAGTTGTTTTAAAAACATAATCATAGTATAAATATTATAATAGGGAAGAAAATTAGTAAAGAAAAAAGCTTAATATAAAAAAGTAGAGGATAGAAAATGAATTTAATAATAATGTTACTATTAATAAGTGTATTAATAATAGTTCATGAGCTTGGTCATTTTTTTGCAGCAAGATTATTCAAAATAAAAGTAGACAAATTTGGAATTGGGCTTCCAATTGGTCCAACTTTATATGAAAAACAAATAGGTGAAACAAAATTTTTAATCCACGCATTTTTACTTGGTGGATATGTATCATTTCCTGATGATGACGAAAATTGTGAATTACCAAAATTTTCACCATTACGTTTTGAAAATAAACCAATATATCAAAGAGCTATTGTAATAGCATCAGGTGTAATAGCAAATGTACTTGCAGCATATTTTCTTGTATTTTTAACAGCCGCAATGTGGGGCAAACTTCCACTAAACAACTACGATATATATGTTTCAAAAGTATTACCGGATGTAAACCAAGAACTTAAAACAACAAATTTAAAACCAAAAGATAAAATTATTAAAATTAATGGCGCAAAACTTGAATACCCAAGTGATATAAATCTTTATGCAACTTTAAGTAAAAAATATGATAATGAAACAAATTCACAACTTGTAAAATATCACTATAACGAAATAAAAAAACTTAATCCAACACTTAATGATGAAGGTGTAATAAAAAAAGGAACAAGAGTCATCTTGCCAGAAATTAAGAAGGAAAATGAAATACATTTAACAAAAGATATAAAACTTGGTATTGGGCAATATAAATCAAACGATGATGTAGTATTGACCCCAGGACTTATTGAACTTAGAAATAAAATAGCCAACAAAAGAACATATACCATTGACGGTAATTATACAATGACAGACCTTTCAATTGCATTATCCGATAATTATCATCCTATAAACTTAACTGTTTTACGCGATGGTAAAGAAATAAACATTAAACCAATTGCTCCAACACAAGACGGAGTAATTGGGATTGAAAAAGAAATAGTTGAAAATTATATAAAGACAAAAACGCTAAAAGATAAAATTATTTATACAAATAAATATTTATATGAAAACACATATATGATGCTATATGGATTGGGAAAAATGTTTATGGGAAAAGTCCCATTAAAGGATTTACATGGAATTGTTGCAATAACAAAAATAGGTTCGGATATTATCGAATATCAAGGTCTTTTTAAAGGCTTACTTTTAACAGCTGTAATAAGTTTAAACTTAGCAATAGTAAATATTCTACCAATTCCTGCTTTGGATGGAGGACATTTACTTTTCTTAGCCATTGAGAAAATAAAAGGACAAAAAGTAAACGAGAAAACACTCAATATGATATCAAATGCGTGTTTTCTCTTACTTATAGTTCTTATGCTTGTCGTTGTATTTAACGATATTTTAGGGCTTGTAACAAATAAGTTTTAATTTTGAATTAATTCAAGTTCAAAATTATCACCTGCTTTAAGCTTAGCATGGCCGCCTTTTACAACGTAAAAGACATAACCGCCAAGCCCTGTAAATATATTCCCAGTGGTAACTAAAGGAATAACCCAGACACTTCTATTTGCGCCATGTTTTTCAATAATTCCTTCAAGTTTTATATTACCTCTTGAAGATTTATCTTTAAATTGAAATCTTTCAACAGTAATGTCACCTGGAGTTCCGGCAAAACCGTTGGGGGTTATATTTGTAATACGACCTATAACAGGTGTTCCGTCTTTAATTAAATGATTTTTAAACTTAATATTACCAACCGTTTGAAACTCAATAAATTGCCCCAAGCGACAATTGTTTGCTGAGATTCGTTTTACTGGTTTTATTGTCAAAACGCTTAACGTATCTTGAAAATTAGCCCTATTAACATTATCCAAAATATCAATTCTATCATAACTTAAATTTTTAATATCCTCATTTTCAACTACTATATCATTATTTATGTATGGTTTTTTAACAGATTTTAAATAAAAAGTGTCTTCATTTTGAATAAAAGGATCTTTAACTGCCGGAGTTTCTACATAGTTTAAAAACTCAATTAATTCATCTTTAAAATATGGTTTTTCATATTTTTCAATTTTCAATTTTTTGTTTTTTAAAGTAGCTTCAACAAGTTCATCTTTTATAATTTCATTTGAAGCTAAAACAAAATTACTATTGACTATTGATAAAACCAATAAAAGAGCTAAGTATTTTTTATAGTGTTTCTTCGTTTGTTTCATCCTTTAATGCCTCATTTTTTTCCATTATCTTTTTTTGTAATTTTATACGTTGTTTACGTGATGTAAGCAAGAAATTTTGATAAATAGGATCATTATTATATGGAGAATTTACTAAAAAATAAGGATACTTATTGTAAATATATTCATAAATATGCATTAAACGCAAAGAACCACGTGGGTGTGAGCACAAAATAGTCCAAATTCTACTTTCATCCAATATTCGATTTAAAGCAACAATCATACCCAGAGGATCATATCCTGCTTTAACCATATAATCGACAGCACGAACATCTGCCCGGTATTCATATTTTCGAGGAGCAGTTAAAGATGTAAACAAATAAGAAAACATATTATAGTTATATGAATCCATAGCGTGCGAAATTTCATGAGCCAAAACACCTGCAACTTCATCTTCAGTTTTTAAAATATTTGCAATCCCTTTATAAAAAGTAATTTCACGATTAATACTATTTGAAGTAGCATTAATTATATTTTTATTGCTAAAAACAAAATTTACCCGTTTATCAATACGATTGGCGTTAAGCAAACGATATCCAATTTTTTCAACATAATTTTGATTTTTTTTAATTTCACCACTTTCAGTGATAATCTCATAGGAATTTGCTTGATAAGAAGACAAATTTGAACAACAAATTAAAGTTGAACAAGCAAGCAAAGAATAACAAAGCAATTTTTTAAATTTAATTTTCATAATTTCATCCTCTCTTTTTTTAAATACATAATTTTTCTATTTTATAATTAAGTTAAGCTGCTTAATTGCGGGATAATAAAGCTTATTAATAGCAAGTATTTTATGAAAAAACTCACAAGCTTTATCAATTTTATTATATTTTAAATAGTATTCACCTAAAATATAAAAGGCTTCAATATCATCACAGGAAATCTGAAGTGAATAATTAAGATAATCAATAGCAAGTTCATCATAACCATTATTTAAAAGGGAGCGGCCTATATATTTATAGACCTCACAATTTATATCTTCTAAAAGACTTATATTTTTTATAAACATATCACAGAAATCGTTTTGATTATGTTGTAAAAGTATATCAAAAAAACTTTCAAAATAACACTTAATTTGAAGATAAGATGGTAAATCCCTAATTTTATTTTCAATAAAACCAAGCATAGAATGACTAAAATAAATCATGGAATTTTTATTTTTATCAAGTTTATTCCAAATTTTTTTCGTTTCTTTTAAGTTTCCTTCAAGCAAATAACAAAGCCCAAGTTCATAGAGATATTTTTTTCTCTTAAACATATCAATAGCATAAGTTTTATTTGAAGAATAAATTAATTTTATTTTAGTCTTTGAGTCCATCTTTTACAATCTTTTTTTTCTCAAATAGAGTGCTCAGTTCATTTAGGGATTGCACACTTGTCAATTTAGCATCATTATTATTTTTAATAATTTCACGATAAATTTCCTCGCGAAGGATGGTAACATCCTTTGGCGCAACAATACCAAGTTTCACCATATTATAGGAACTTTCAATAACAACTATTTCAATTTTATCGTCGATTATAAGTTTTTGTCCGTTTTTGCGAGATAGTACAAGCACACTAAATATCCTTTTCTAAATTCTGTTATTAAGCATCAAAAAGCCTTTTATTTGGCAAATGATTTGAACCTGAAAGTATAAGTTGCGCACCTTTATTTTCTTTAATATTGACGATAATAGGTGCTAGAAGATTAATTGTTGCATCCTCAGGACGGTTTAAGGGGATAGTAACAATATTGAAGGTTAAAAGGTCATTTGCATCCTTAAGATTTAAAAGTTTTTGATTATTATCATCAATTTCAAAAGTATAATCAATATCAAAAGCCTGGGGAACGGTTATAGGAAAAGTAACGCCTTCATTACCTAGAGCTTGAAGCCAGCTAAATTTATCATTTTGGCTTAATTTAACAATTACATATTGCTTTATATCATCAAAACCTATAATAGGCGAAACAAAATTGATTATTGAGTTTTCATCGATTTCTAATTCACCTAATTTTTCACTTTGTATTTTCATTCTATAGCTTTCTAAAGTCTAATATTATATATGCTAATTACGGTTGTTATTATTCATATTGAAATCCAAGTTGGGCATCATTTGTGACATCATCATTGTTTGAATCATTTCAGGTGTCATTTTGAAATTTGAATTTTGATTATTATTTGACATCATCATAAATGGCAGCATGTTCATCATGTTATTATTATTTGAATTGTTATTAGCTTGCCCCATTAACATACTTAATTGCATCATATCATTGTTGAGACTTTGCATTTGTAGCTGTTGTTGTGAGTTCATTTGATTATAAGCTAAATTAGGTTGTGAATTAAAAGGATTCAAGCCAAGTTTTTGAAAAGTTTTAACAGCCTGAGCAATTTCATCATTTGTAGGATAAGTTGTAGAAGTAGAAGAAACATTATTATTAACATTATTTGGAAGAGCATCTTTTCTTTTTTCCTCATTTTTTTGTCGTTTAAGCTCTTCTGTTTCTTTTTTTATGTCGCTGTTTATTTCTTCTTTTTCAGCATTAAGACGCTGCTGAGTCATTTGGTTTACAACCTCGGGAGCAACTTTTTTCCCACTTTGAATAAATGTGGTAATTTCATCATCTTCTATTTTTATATCCTTTAAAGCTTCAGGATTATTTATTCCGTCAATAGTCTGCTTAGCATATTTGCCGACAATTGACTCAGGGTCAAGCAATGAAGTGGACTTGAAATAATTCGTAGCAGTATCTTTATTGCCTAATTTTAAATTCGTCAACCCCAAATAATAGGTGACAACAGAATTATAAGGTTCTTTTTTTTCAACTTCTTTTAGTATTTGAAGACAGGAAGTATAATTTTTTACCTTGTAACACTTTATAGCCTGACGTATTTGTGGCGTGTAAGATGACCGTTTACCTGACTTTATAATATCCAAATTCGATAAATTATTTTCAATGTAATCAGGAGTCAACTTTTCATTCATTTGAAATTCTATATTTCCATATGATTTCTGTGCTGCATAAGATAAGTTAACACACATAAAAAATACTATGAATAAACTAAATATTTTAATTTTCACTTTTTTATACCCCGACATTTATACCTTCTTTTTATATTTTAATAACACGGTTAATAATATCAACACTTTAAATTATACTAAAATCTCATATAAAAAACTTAATATATTTAAATTATTTTTTTATAAAAAAAATTACGAAAATTAAAAACTTTCGTAATGTCAATGTTATTATATGTAATTGTAATGAAAGAGAGAATTATGAAACTGTAATATAAAAAGTGACTATAAATCTATATAAACTTCTGCATTTCGCTATTTATATCGAAATCAATCTCCATATTTGGGCTTGCTATTTTTGATTCAACATCCTGTGATACTTGGAACCCTGCATTAACCGTGCTGTCGTGGCTTATCATTTGCATGTTTTTTAATTGTTCAAAGTTTATCTGGTATACCTGGTTTCCACCTTGTACTCCTGAACTAAAAGGATTTAGACCGCTTGACATTTTCTTGAGCCCTCATTTTTTGTATTTATCATTTATATATTAATAAACAAAAAATTTAACATTCAATTTCAAATTTTATAAAAACTGTTACAAAACTTTACATTTTGTTAAAATGACGTATTTGGTATAACAATAAGCGGTAACTTATGTTTATGTGCAAATTGAACAAGTCTCAATGGTATATCATTTTCAGCGCCATCTTTGACAAAAATAGCAGCAACTTCATTGTCAATAGTAAGAATTTCGCTTATTTCATTTTCATTCCCACGCTTTAATGTATCTAGATATTTAGTATCATCCAAATTCTCATTTAGAATTTCCATAAAAAAACCAGCAGATGAACGTTGTTTATGACATCCGGAGCCAATATTTTGTGAATCGGCATATACTATACCTGTATTTTCAGGATTCATTATAAATCCATATGTATAATTACTATAAATAGTCGTATTAGCCATTGTAATAAGTGAAGTACTTAAAATAGCATCTGATTTATATTGACTTGTGATATATTCAATTCCTTCAACATATTTCCCTTCTGAAATAGCATGTATAAGTAATTTTAATTGGTTATAGTCTATATTATCCTGAAAACCAAAAGATTTTAGATATTGATTTTGAATATCTGCAGGGTAATTTTTCAACTTGGCCAGATCTAGTTTTCTAAGTTTTATTCCATTCTTTGGCTCTTCATAATATTCTTCGTTTGCATTGTTTGTTGTATCATAAATTTTTTGTGGAAATGGAGTCAGTTCAAGTGATGCTTTAAGTTTAGATAATATTTTTTTGATGTGTTTAACTTTTGTGCTTAAAAGAGAAATATTATGCGGTATAATGTCAAGATAATCCTGGACTCTATAACTTTCTTCAACTCCCATCAGATCAGCTTCCCCTAAAATTTCAAGCATTTCTATAAATTTAGGATTTTTGTCACTACACTCATATCCCAGATATAACATATCTTGTTCATTATAGCTATTTTTTGCGATATTCTCACCAAAATGATGATTAAAAATTAAGTTTGAAACAGTTTCTCTAGCTTCATTGCTGAGGACACCATTTAGCATATTATAAGCATACTGACTTCCTCTTTGTGGATGTGTAGAATCATCTGCTCCCTCTATTTTTGCAATATCATGCATTAAAGCAGCGATTAATACAAGTTTTTGATTGTTTGTTGATAAATATTTGAATTTGTCATTTTTAACTACCTCTTTTCCAACAGATATTAGATGAGTTCCAATATCAAAACCGTGAGATATTTGTTCTTTACCCAATAATACAACAATTTCAGGTATAGCTTTATAAATATGTTCTAAAGTTTCTTTTTGATCTTTTGATATATTTCTAACTATAACATTTCCAATTGAATAAGCATTAGGTTCATCTTCGACTTGTTTAAATGAAAGATATTCTTTTATTTTTGTTCTTATATTATTAATTATATCAAGATTATCAAGCTCATCAGGAAGTTGAGTAAACATCATACTTGTAATATCGTCTGTTAATCTTGATAATATAATTTCTTTTTTAGTATTATCTATCAATGCATTTTCGAGAATATTTTTAACATTATTTTTTAATTTTATAAATTCATTTGTTTTTTC
>USEW01000040.1 GCA_900553845.1 uncultured bacterium | reverse complement strand
CCATTACAATTGCCAATATAAAGTATTTAAAAGCATAATTCTTTATATATCCTTTTTTATTTTTTTATTGGATATAATTATAAAAGCTTCCTGTATTATACCAAGTGGGCAAAATAATGAACAATAAAACCTTCCAAATAACAAAGTCAGAAAAAACAAAGCTAAAAATAACAATAATGCAGCAGTTGAAAAATCAATAATAATTCTTTCAAAAAGAGGTAAAAACTGAATATCAAAAACCTTTACAGGATAAAATATACCTTTTATACCTAAAATTGCAAGGATAAGGAATATAATGGCTGCTGAAAGTCTTATACAAAACGCGCTTATCATTTTGTCATTTCCTTTTCAACCTTTGAAACAGTGTTTTCTACTTCTTTTAAAAGTTTGGGGATATCTAAGTTTTGAGGGCAATTCTTGATACATAATTTGCAGTCTACACATTTATCAGCTCTTGTTGATTCATCAAGTGCTTTATAATTGTAGGTAAAAAGAAAGTTTTTACTTTTCTGCGTACTTCCTTTATAAATATTATAAAGTCCAAAAATTGCAGGGATATTTATACCTCTTGGGCAAACTTCAAGACAATATTTGCAGGCTGTGCAGCTAATTGCGCCTTGTGACTGAATAATCCTTACAATATCTTGTGCTACTTTTTCCTCTTTATCTGTAAAAGCCCGGTAATTTATAAAAGTATCAACATTTTCCTGCACCTGCTTAAGATTGCTCATTCCACTTAAAACCGTAAAAACTTTCTCTTTTCCTGCAGCAAAACGTAAGCCAAAAGAGGCCTGAGTGTCACCTGGACATTGCTCTTTAAGTGTTTGTGCAGCTTTATCCGGAAGATTGCATAAAACTCCGCCTCTTAACGGTTCCATAACAATTACAGGAATATTAGCTTCTTCTGCAATATTGTATAGCTCGTCAGCATTTACAACTTCCCAGTCAAGGTAATTCAATTGAAGCTGACAAAAATCCCATTTATGTTCTTTGATAACCTCTTTAAGCATTTTGGGATCACCATGAAAAGAAAATCCGATATGCCTTACAATACCTTCATTTTTAAGTTTGACAAGTTCGTCATACATGTTATTATCCCGATAGTTACTCAAAGTATTTTTATTAATATTATGAACCATATAATTGTCAAAATATTTAACCTGACATTTTTTCAACTGTTCTTGACAAAGTTTTCTCACATCAGATTGAGATTTTACAAGATAGGCAGGACATTTGTCAGCAAGAATATAGCTTTCTCTTGGATATTTTTTAAGTACTTCACCAATTGCATTTTCACTTTTGCCATCGACGTACATATAAGCTGTGTCAAAATAATTTGCGCCATGTTCCATTGAATATTCAACCATTTTATCAAGCTCAATCATATCTATCTTATCATCACGCATAGGAAGCCGCATACATCCTAGCGCAATTAAAGGCATATCTGTATTATGAAATTTTCTTCTTACAACCTGGTTGTCTGATTTTTTAATCTCTTTTGTGCATCCTGTTAAAAATGCCATACCGCCAAGTGCCAACGTTGAATTAATTATAAACTCTCTGCGTTTCATTTTCTACCTCTTTTTATAAATTTAAACCATTAATCCATTTTTCAATATCTGTTATTTTGGCTGAATTTTCGTATGTTGTAAATCCTTCCATCACTTTTGCCTGAAAAGCAAGTTTTTTTATATCTGAATAAGTTGAAGATTCACCGCCTCCACCGTGGGTACAGAATGGAACTATTATTTTACCTTTAAAATCATTTTGAGTTAAAAATGTTTTAACAGGAGGTGCCATTGTATACCACCAAACGGGTGTCCCAACAAAAATTATATCATAATTTTCAACATCAACATTATCAACAATTTCAGGTTTTATATCATTTTGTTTCTCATTTTTCGCAAGGTTTACAAGAGTATTATAATCATTTGGATAAGCTTTAACCGGTCTTATCTCAAATAAATGTCCATTAGTTATAGTTTTAATTTTTTCTGCTACGGCTTTTGTGTTGCCTGAGTGTGAATAATATGCAATTAAAACCTTTTTATCGCTCATTTTAATATCCTTTCCAAAAACAGAAGCTGATGCTTTATATAAGCCAATCCCTGCTATTAAAAATACTATTATTAATAATAAAATTTTATTCATACAAACCTCCTTGTATTTAAATTTTACATCCTGATAGCAACTATCAGTCAATAGTAGTTAAAAAAAATTGTAAATATATTTAAACTTTAGCAAAAGCAAGAAATA
The DNA here is from genome assembly GCA_900553845.1 of uncultured bacterium. Lineage (GTDB taxonomy): Bacteria > Cyanobacteriota > Vampirovibrionia > Gastranaerophilales > Gastranaerophilaceae > UMGS1477. The sequence continues at coordinate 10,242 of USEW01000040.1, read as the reverse complement.
TCGCCAAACAAACCAGAATAAAAGCACTTATTTTATTGACTGTAACCATGATCCTAGCATTTGACATTAAGATTTTGTTTAAAAAAGAAGATAAAATTGAAACTACACAAAAAACACAAGTTGAAACAATCATAAATATAATTCCAAGAATAAACATGTAAATTCCCATATAAGAATAATTTATATGACTTGGAACAAATTGAGGTAAAAAAGCAAGGAAAAATAAAATAACTTTAGGATTTAAAAGATTCATCAACAAACCTTTTTGATAGCCACTTTTAAATTTATTTTCCATATTATCATTATTAACTTTAGATGCATTTATATATGTTTTTATTGCAAGATAAAATAAATATAAAACGCCAAAACATTTTAATGTATTAAATGCAAAGACTGATTTCTGAAAAACCAATGCTATTCCAAAAGATGCAAGCGTTGAGTGAATTAAACATCCTGAGCCAAGTCCTAGTGATGTATATATAGCTTCTTTTTTCCCTCTGGTAATCCCCTGGGTTATAATAAAAATGAGATCAGGACCAGGCATTAAAGCATATAAACATACAGTTGAGATATAGACAAACAAGCTGTTGAGCGTAAACATATAATGACCTCTTATACAACCAGATTCTGTTGTTTTTCACTAAATTGCATATCATACAAAAATTTGTACTGTCCATTATTTATATTAATAAGCTCGTCATGAGTTCCTAGCTCTACAAGCTTTCCTTCGTTAACAACAGCTATACGGTTTGCATTTTTAATAGTTGAAAGTCTATGAGCAATCACAAAAACTGTTTTATTTTTAATTAAATTATCCAATGCCTTCTGGACAATGGCTTCAGATTTGTTATCCAAGGCCGAAGTTGCCTCATCCAAAATTATAATTGGTGAATCTTTTATCATAGCACGCGCAATTGCAACTCTTTGTCTTTGACCGCCAGATAGTGTCATGCCGCGTTCTCCAAGTATTGTATCAAGACCTTGAGGCATTTCTTCTAGCATTTCTTCAAAATGAGCATATTCAATAGCTTTATTAAGCTCATCAACAGTTGCCTCAGGTTTGCCCATTAAAATATTTTCACGTATTGTTCCTGAAAATAAAAAATTATCCTGAAATACGAAAGCAATATTTTTACGTAAAGAAGTTAATGTAAAATCTCTTATATCAACACCATCTATTTTTATAGCACCGCTTTTAACATCGTAAAATCTTGGAAGAAGGTTAACAAGTGTTGATTTACCACCACCTGAATTCCCAACAATAGCAATTGTTTCATTCTTTTTAACTTCTAAATTAAAATCAGATAAAACAGGTGTTCCTTCAACATATTCAAAATTAACATGCTCAAAAGTTATATTCTCATTGATTGAATTTAAAGTAATTGGATTTTCTTTTTCTTTAATTTCAGATTCATAATCAAATAATTCAAAAACACGTCCAAGCGATACAAATACATTTTGAAGTCCTGTTAATGTTCCACCAAGTGTTTTAACCGGTTTATATAACAGTAAAAGAGACGTTACAAAAGAAGCAAAACTGCCAGCAGTCATTTGGTTTGAGATTATAAGCCTTGTTCCATATCCCAAAACTATAGCAATACCAATAGAAGCAATAAGATACATTAACGGTGACATCCAGCCTGCTCTTTTTGTTAAAGACATGTTTACATTAAAGCTTTCATTTATCTTATCAACAAATATTTTTTGCTGTCTAGACTCCAGTCCATATGAAGCCATAACTTTATGTCCAGAATAAGTTTCGTTGAAATTAGTAGTGATGTCTCCACCAATCACCATATTTTTGTTAGATGCACGTTTTACTCGTTTACGAATTAAAAATACAGGAACAAAAGCAATGCATAAAACAAGAACGCCAATTATTGCAAGTTTCCAAGAACTAAAAAGCATAACTCCGATTAAACTTAAAGCTCCAAGCGAGCTTACAATAAGAGTCTGAATGCTTGCAACGATGCTTACTGCAGCTGTATTCGGGTCACTTAAATATCTTGTAATAACAACACCAGATGAATTTTCATCATAAAAAGCAGTGTTCATATAAACAAGCCTGCTAAATAAATCTATTTTGATTCCATTTGTTATCTTTTGACTTATCCAGGATGAAAGATAATCATTCAAATATCTTAATACACCCTGAATTACTGCAAATAAAACAACTGCAAAAGGAATTACAACAGCAATAATTGAATAACTTATAGTAAAGTTATGATGAAATAATGCGAACTCTAAATTCTTTTGCCCGACGACATAATCCATATATGGTTTTAATGAAAAAGCAACAATACCATCTAATAAACCAACAGGCAAAGCAACAAAAAAAGCAAGCACAATACGTGACATATATGGTTTGATATATGGAAATACAGAATTTAATAACATTCTATACTGGAATGAATTTTTTGCTTCTGTGTTTTTTAATTTCATTATGTTTATATCTCCAAAATTATTATTACTTTCAAAGTATCACGAACTTTTAACATTTGCAAATTTATATTAATCAAAAATTATACTAAAGTTTTAAATTTTTTCAAAATTTTAAATCGTAAGACGTATTTGAATTCAAATTACAATATGTTAAGTTTAAGATATGTTAAGTAAAATTTTCTAGGATAAGGTGGTTGTATGGATTTTAAAATAGGTCAAAGTATCAAAGCTTCAAATATAATAAATATTGGAAAGAATAAACAACAAAACAAATCAACGCATTCAAATCCATTTGGAGTAAGTTTTAAGGGAAATATTATAGGTGCTGATGTTTTTGTAAGTGAAAATAAAATTGAAAGCAAAATTTCAAAACCTTTAAATAAAATGAAGCTATTCTTTTCGGCAATTATTAATGGTAACAATATATTCAATGAAAAATTCAGACAATCAATAAGCAAAGTAAATGATTTTGCTTTAAAAATAAAAAATGAAACCACAGCATTATTTAAAAATACAACAGACAAAATAAAAGAAACAATTTCAAATGTCTCACAAAATTTATCATTAACTCCTAAAGCTGGTAGTGTAAAATACTATTCTAAAATGAGTGTTAATCAACTTGAAGAAGAGTTGACAAATGAAATTAAAAATATGAATAATAATGAGGATTCGAAAAATGGTTAGTGAAAAAGTTGCAAATATAATTGAAGCATTAGGAAGACACCATGACAATTCGTCAATTGAAGTGCTTGTGAAAGTTGGAACGAATTGTGAAAATGATGAAATAAGAGAACTTACAGCACGAGCTTTGATTAGAAAAAACGAAGAAAAAGCTTTACGCTACATGCTTCTTTCCCGAGGTAAAGGCGTTAATGATCTATCTTCAAACGTAGCTATGAGCACAATTAACGAACTTGTTGCATTAAAAGATAAAACAAATTTATACAAAATTATAGACGATACTTTAATTGACAATATTGATAACGATATACGCGACACAATTCGTTCAATAAAAGCATTAATAACATATTCCAATTAACTTTAATTAATAATCCTTGGAGAAAAAACAAAAATGGGAATGGCAGCATCTCAAGCGAGATTGTTGAGTATTACCGCACGAAAATCTAGCAATGAATTTTCAGGGCAGCAGATAAACCAACAAAGAGTTACATTGTCTAATAATGCAAATGTGATATGGACCAATATGCTTGCAATTCAGGTGCCAACTCCTCCAAGCTCCGAGGATTACAAAAAAACAGTTTATAAATTTGAAACATCTGATGGTGCAAATGCTTCAATCAAAAAATTTATAAAAATAAACCAGCCTGGCCCATATGGTTATCTTATCGAATTTGAAATTCCCAAAAAAGTATCTCTTTTATCAAATATGGGGAATGAAACAAGCAATATCAAAATTGATGTTAATTCACTTGCTTCAAGTGAACCTTATATAAGAGTTAACAATAACTGGACACAACTTTCATTAATAAATAAAAATGATATTGATGATGATGAGATAAAAACTTCATTAAATACATCACAATATGTTTACACTTATACAATTGCTGATGAAAATGGAAATGATATTAAATATTATCTTGGTACTGATAAAGAACTTACAAGTTATAATATAACCGAAAAAGTCAACGGGCTTGATTACACATATCCAATATACTTTAAAGACAAAAATAATATACTAAATAAATTAAACACCCAAAAGCTTAAAGCAATTGAAACAACAAGTGAAGATTCAAATGTAAGCCTGGTTATTGACAACGAAACTGGTGAAACAATTGACCTTGAATATGTTGAAAATGTACCCGAAACAATGAAAGAAGCTGCAAATAACAAATTCGTATACCGATATTCAGTTGAAAATGATGCAGACAATAATCCAATTTATAAATATATTATTTATGACGAAAAGTTATCAAGCAAAAATATTGATACAGGTTCTTTAGGTTCAAACATCGATGTTCAGAAGTGGGAACTAAATGATTCATATTTAGACGAAACCGAAATTTTAAGAAAAAAAGCAAACATCAAAATGTCAGCACAGGGACAGATTGAAACAGTTACCTTTGAAGACGGAATTAATTATAAACTGTCTATCGATGAAGAAGTAGATAACGATTCATACGATGAAGCTATGGTTAAATATAATTACCAGAAGGATCTTTATGACAAAGAATTAAATGATATGAATGCGCGTATCAAACTTATCCAATCACAAGACCAAATGCTCGAAGTTCGATTGAAAAATATTGACTCCGAGCATAAAGCGCTTGAAACAGAAGTTGAATCGATAAAAAAGGTTTTAGATAAAAATATTGAAACTTCGTTTAAGACTTTTGCATAAGGTCATAGACCACTTTTTTGCTTCAAGTTCTTTTTCTTCAATTTCTGACAGCTTCATCAATTTTAGATTGTAAGTCATCAACTCTTAAACCAATATTAAATTTTTCATAATTTAATCTAAATATTACCTTGCCAATTTCTTCTGGTCCAAGTTTTTCTGTATCATCTATATAACTAATAGCTTTTGGCATAAGTTCAATCGGTATGTTACAAGCAAGATAATTAAGTGTGTTGTCATTATATTTTCTACCAGCTGCCAACAAACAAATTTTAGCTATATTTTTAGCACATTCAATATTATTTGTATCTACTTCATAATTTGTATTTACTGAAGGAACAATTGCATTACATCTGCTAAAATATTCTGAACATGCTCTTTCATGTGCTTGTTTAAATGCAGTTTGAAGATTATCCTTACTAATTTTACCATTATTACTATGCAATAAAGCACTGTTTAATGTTTCTGTAACCGCTTTAATATGTGCAGGTCCTAAAAGCCCATATTTTGAAGGTATATCTTCAATAATTGCGTCTAAAACCTTTTTATCTTCAAGCTTATCACCAAATTGCTTACTTAAAGAATCTTTATATATCTTTTTTAAATTTTCATATTTTGGATTATTAATTTTTATGGCTTGTAATCGCCCTGATCTAACAGCAGCAGATGTAATTTTTTCAGGAAAATTAGTAGTTAATATATATTTTACATTAAGAGGCAATTGTTCGGCATCCATTCTTTGTAGGAATATACTTCTCATTTCGCGATTTGTCGAAGTGCCATCATCCGTATCCGATAGAAGTGCATCAGCTTCATCCATTATAATAAAATAAGGAGTTTCCGGATGTTCTTTTGCTTCGGTAATAATTGGCATTATTTGTCTGTCAATATTTTTTGTAGATTCTCCTACATACATATTTTTGAAATTATTTACATCAAGCTTTATATATTTAGCACCAAATATATTCGCAAACTCTTCAGCACTATAGGATTTACCAACACCGGGAAGGCCATATAACAAAATACCTGAAGTTGTAGATTTTTTAAGACCAAGTGAAGAAACAACATCCGCATTTGCAGAAATTAAAGCACTTTCGCAAGCTTTTTTAGCTGAATCCGAAATCGGCATTTGTGAAATACCCTCAAGAACTTCCTCCTTCTTTACTTTAGGTTTTGCCTTTGCAAATTTATCCTCAAGTTTATTACTTCCATCAGTACTTGTTAAACCTAAATTACTTGTTAAAGTCTGAGCCATTTCTCGCCCTGCTTTAGTGCATGATGCAATTAAAGCCGTACCGCCAATTAAAGCAGCACCAATGGTCACACCTTTTAAAACGTCCATTCCAAATTGCTTCCATTTATCTTTCTTTTGCTTTTCAAGGTCCTTTTGTTGTTTTTGAAGCTGTTGTTTTTGTATATATGAAGAAGCAACACTTGAACTATAACTGTCATCAACATAACCTCCAGCTTTAAAACTTGGAGGATTTGAAGTATTATCTTGCGATTTTCTATTATAAACTTGCTGACAACCATTAAGATTTGAAATACCATTCACGTTCATTTTATATGCTTCCTTATAAATTATACTTACACTTATATTTATTAAAAACTAAAAAAATAAAAAAATTGCTTAAATTAAAATAAAATATTAAGTTTTGTTAACAAAGTAAATAATTAATATCAATTTGGATTTTTGGTATTTTTATTGTAAAATATTAATAATAAGTTAGTATTTTTGAAAGTTAGATAATTGGAAATTAAAAACATGCAAACACAAACTAATTCGAATTATGATGCAAGTAATATACGAGTTTTGGAGGGCTTGGAAGCAGTTCGGCTGCGTCCCGGAATGTATATAGGTTCAACATCTCAAAGAGGATTACACCATTGTATATATGAAATTGTGGATAATTCAATTGATGAATCATTAGCTGGATATTGTACACAAATTAAAGTAACAATAAATAAAGATGAAAGTATAACTGTTCAGGATAATGGTCGTGGAATACCTGTTGATATAAAGCCTGAAACTGGAAAATCAGCATTGGAAATTGTACATACTGTTTTGCATGCAGGCGGAAAATTTGGAGATGGTGGCTATAAAGTATCAGGCGGTCTTCATGGTGTTGGAGCTTCTGTAGTAAATGCGTTATCTGAAAAAATGGTTGTGGAAGTTTCTAGAAACGGCGGTGTTTATCGTCAGGAATATCTTCGAGGTGAGCCTGTGTGTCAAGTTGAAAGAGTTCGTGAAACAGATGTAACCGGAACAAAAACAACTTTTTGGCCTGACCCTGAAATTTTTACTGAAACAACTATTGTGGATGCTGATATTATAGGTAACCGGCTTCGCGAAATGGCTTTTTTAAATAAAGGCATAAAAATTATATTTATTGATTCTAGAACAGAAAAAGAAGAAACTTTTCATTATGAAGGCGGTATTGGAAGTTATGTCGAATTTTTGAACAAAAACAAAGTCGTATTGTTTGAAAAACCAATATACATTGATAAACAGGTTGATGGTATTCAGGTTGAAGTAGCAATTCAATATACAGATGCCTATAATGAATCTATTTTAAGTTTTGCAAACAATATAAATACTCATCATGGTGGTACACATTTAACCGGTTTTCGTATTGCGATTACACGTATTTTAAATGATTATGCAAGAAAAAATAATCTTCTTAAAGATTCAGAACAAAACCTCACAGGTGATGACGTTCGTGAAGGATTAACAGCAATTGTTAGTGTAAAATTATCAAATCCTCAATTTGAAGGTCAAACAAAAGAAAAGTTAGGAAATCAGGAAGCGCAAGCAGCTGTCAATGATGCTGTGCGTGAAAAACTTCAAGAATGGTTAGAGTTTAATCCCAAAGCTGCAAAAATAATTATTGAAAAAACACTTCAAGCCCAACGTGCTCGTGAAGCAGCACGTAAAGCTCGTGAGCTTACCAGAAGAAAGTCAGCATTGGAAACTTCAACATTACCTGGTAAACTTGCTGATTGCTCAAGTCGTGAAGCTGATAAATGCGAAATATACATTGTCGAAGGTGATTCTGCAGGCGGCTCCGCTAAACAAGGTCGTAATCGTCAATTTCAGGCTATTTTACCGCTTCGTGGTAAAATATTGAACGTTGAAAGAGCCAGACTTGACAAAATATATGGAAACAACGAAATTCAATCCATGGTGCAGGCATTTGGTATTAATATTAGTAAAAATGAAGACGATGTTGATATTGAAAAATTAAGATACCACAAAATTATTATCATGACAGATGCCGATGTTGATGGTGCCCATATCCGTACGCTTTTATTAACATTTTTCTTCCGGTATGCAAAACCATTAATTGAAAAAGGACATGTTTATATAGCACAGCCCCCTTTGTATAAAATTACAATAGGCAAAACATCTCAATATCTTTACGATGATCATGTTCTTGATAAAACGCTTCGTGAAAGAGGGATTAAAGGTTTAACTTTACAAAATAAAGACGGACGTGAAAAAGTTGAAGGTGAAAATCTTGTTCAACTTTTGGGCAATATGTCAAATTATTATAAAACATTCCAAAGCCCATTGGTTAGCAGCATTCCAAGTGTTGTAATTCGTGGCTTAATACGTTCAAATATTGAAGCTGCTGATTTCTCAAATCAAGATAGAATGAATGAAATAATTACATATTTGCAAAATTATATTATTGACCATGCTAACAACTATAATATAAGTGATGCTAACAATGCTAAAAATTATACCGTTTCTTTAAAATTTAATCATGAAAAATCACTTTATAATATATTGCTTGACCTTGGTGACAGCGAAATAGACCCTGTTTTAATCACTTCAAACTTTATAAAAAGTATTGAATTTAATAAACTAAAACAAGCATACCCTGCAATCAGAAGTTTTTTAATCGATGAAGAAAAAGAACTTATTTTGGATGTCGAAGGCGAAAGACATAAAATTACAACATTTGTTGATTTGGAAAACATAGTTGAAGAACGTGGTAAAAAAGGAATGCAGCTTCAACGTTTTAAAGGTTTAGGAGAAATGATGCCTCAACAACTCTGGGAAACAACAATGAATCCTGAAACAAGAACGTTGCTTAAAGTGAATGTTGAAGATGCTATGTTATGTGACGAATTATTCAACATCCTTATGGGAGATAAAGTTGAACCTCGTCGTGATTTCATCGAAAGTAACGCAACTTATGCAACTAATATTGACACATAAATAAATATGCATTATAATATTTATGTTTGTTACAAGTATAATTTTACACTTTGTAAAATAAATACTATTGATTTATTATTCAACCGTCTTAATAAAAAGACGGTTTTTATTTTATTTTTTTGTTTGCTTATTTATAAAGAACTCATGTAATTATATACAAGTTTTGAAGTGTCTATAATAAATTCTTTAGCAGCAAAAGAATTGTGCGGTCGCTTAACAAGTGTCACGATAATATATCTACGGCCGTTTGGCAGATATATTATGCCGGCATCACCTAACATTTTACCTATATCACCTGTTTTATGGATTATTAATGAATTTTCATCAAGGGAGGAAGCTAGTAAACGATTATTTTTTACATTTGACATATAATCAATAATTTTTTCACGTGAATTCATTGATAAAAAAGAAGAATTGTCAATATTATAAAGCATTACGGCTATTTCTTTAGCTGTTGAGACATTTTGACCTTCTAAATCAGGGAGCCAGTTTGTTACATAAGATTTTTTTAATCCCCACAAACGAAGTGCACGATTTATATCAACCTTTCCCCCAATTGCTGACATTAACATATTTGTTGCGCTATTGTCAGATTCTGTTATCATTATTCGTGCTAAATAATCAAAATCATAATAAGCAGCTTGTTTATATTGTAAAGTTCCTGAACCTTCTGCTCTAAAATAATCTGTTAAATATAATTTATTTTCCAATGACACTTGATTTGATTCAATTGACCTAAAAAGTTCAATAAGTATAGGTATTTTCACTATACTAGCTACTGGTGACATTTCATTTGCATTTATATCGACAAAATTACTATTTTGATAGTCATAAATAAATATATGGGGCTTAAGTTGAGGATATTTTGATGCTAAATTTTTAAGGCTGTTTTTTAAGCTTGTCATTTCATTTGCAAGATACATTTCTTTCATATGAGGTTTTTTTATATTCGCTTCAACAAATGAAGGTCTGTCAATAAAATAATTATTTGATAAATATCCTGCTGTTTTATTCAAATATGATTCATAATCAACCCTAACCGCTTTATTTTTATTATGTGAAAAAAAGATAGGCTTTGATATGTTTTCATAACAATAAGGACATATAAATAAACCTATAAACAAAAATACAAGAAAAGAAATCGCTCGTTGAATTAGAGAATTTCTGTTTATAGCTTTTTGTCTTTTTATTTTTTGGTTATATAAATAATGTTGTCTAT
>USEW01000039.1 GCA_900553845.1 uncultured bacterium | reverse complement strand
TAATAAATAAGTGTAGCAGAAACAATTAAGACTTGGAGTATTAATAAAATTAAAATAAGAGGATAAATTATATGAGCATAAAATCATTAATTGAAACTATTCGACCTTTTTTAAGTAAAAAAATAGTTATACCGACATTGATAGTTCTTGCTTTAATAGGCTTTCAACAAATTAAAGCTGTTTTTGAAAGTCAAATGATTGCAAAGATGAGAATGGCACCTGTTGAAGTTAGTATAGATGAAGTTATTGAAGATAATATATCAACAACAACCAAATCATCAGGTAGGGTGGTTGCATATAAAATAGTTAATGTAGTTTCACGAGTAAATGGTTGGCTTCAGGCAAAGTATTTTAATGAAGGTGCAATTGTTAAAAAAGGACAGTTGTTATATAAAATAGAGCCAAATGAATATCAAAACGCTGTAAATCAAGCTTCAGCATCAGTTCGTGAATCCCAGGCTCAATTAATTAATTATGAAAAGTCATTAAAACGTGCAAAAGAACTTGTTAAACAGGATTTTGTAAGTAAATCATACTATGATGATGCACTTGCAAAGCGTGATGCAACAAAGGCTTTGCTTGATGTAAACCGAGCGAATTTAGCCCAAGCTAGATTAAATTTAAGTTATACCAATATTTATTCACCAATTGATGGGAAAGTTGGTGACATATTTATAAGTGAAGGTAATTTAGTTAATACATCAAGCGGTACACTTGTTCGTATTTTATCAATTGACCCGATTTATGTAACATTTACAATGAAAAGTGAAGATTATTTAAGATATATAAAAAGTTATTCAGACAAAAAAAGTGTTGATGATCTATCATTTATTATTCCAGAAATAGTGATGTCTGATGGAACAATATATGATGAAAAAGGTAATATAGATTTTGTAGATAACGAAGTTGATGAAAGTTCTGGAACTATAACATTAAGAGCTACTTTTTCAAATAGAAAAAGACTCCTTGTACCTGGTGATTTTGTAACAGTAAAAACGACATCAAAATATAAGCAACAAGTTGCTTTACTCCCACAGGATGCAGTTATTGAAACGTCAAAGGGATCATTTGTTTATATTATTGATGAGGATAATAAAGCACAATTAAAGCAGTTTCAAAAAGCAGGACAGTATAATGGATACTGGATTATAACTGATGGATTAAAAGTTGGTGATAAATTTATATCGACAAACTTACAAAAGTTAAAACCAGGTGCTAAAGTAAAAGTTATTGATAAAAAAAGTGAAAATGGTAAAGAATAATGGATAATAAAAATAAAAATAAAGATAATACATATTTTTTCATAAAACGTCCAAGATTTGCATTTGTAATATCAATATTTATATCAATTTTGGGTTTGCTTGCAATCTTTAGTTTAAAGTTAGAAAAATATCCTGATATTACGCCAGTTCAGGTTTCCGTTACAGCATCATATCCTGGTGCAAGTGCAAGTGTTATTGAATCATCTGTTGCTTCACTTATTGAAAGCGGAGTGAATGGTGTTGAAAATATGATATATATGACATCAGCATCACAAGATGACTCTTATCAATTAACAATATATTTTAAAACAGGAACAAATAAAGATATAGCTTTGGTAAATGTTCAAAACCGTCTTCAACAAGTTCAGCCGCGATTGCCTGAGGAAGTAAAACGTCTTGGGGTCAATGCAAGAACAAAAGTTAGTGGTGCCGGTTTAATGATTATAGGCGTAATATCACCAAATGAAATGTACGATGAGTTATATTTGTCAAACTATGCATCTGTCTATGTAAAAGATGAGCTTGCACGTATTCAGGGTGTTGGCGATATTAATGTTTTTGGTGCTGGTGACTATAGCATGCGGATTTGGTTAAATCCAATTAAAATGGCTCAATTAAATGTATCTGTTTCTGAAATTCAAAATGCAATACAAACTCAAAATACTCAGGTATCAGCAGGAGCATTTGGTATGCTGCCATCTGATGATAACGAAAAGTTACAGGTTACCTTAATAACAAAAGGACGCTTAAAAGAACCATCAGAGTTTGAAAAGATAATTGTTCGTGAAAATCCAAGCGGCTCAAATATACTATTAAAAGACGTTGCACGTGTTGAATTGGGTCAAGTTTCATATTCTTCAATTGCAAGAACAAATGGAGAGCCGCTTGCATTAATGCAAATTATTCAAGTTCCTGGTGCTAATGCTATTGACGTTGCTAATAAAGTTACAAAAGAGCTTGAACGGCTAAAGAAAGATTTGCCATCTGGAATTGAATTAAAAGTTTTGCGTGATGAAACAACCTTTGTAAAGGAAGCTATGGCAGAGGTTGTAAAAACTATATTCGAGGCTTCATTTATTGTAATAGTATTAACATATTTATTTTTGGGGTCAGCACGAGCTACTTTTGTTCCATTAATAGCAATTCCTGTTTCATTAATAGGTACATTTATTGCTTTGCCCATATTTGGTATGTCAATAAATATGTTAACACTTTTTGCAATGGTTTTGGCTGTAGGTACGGTTGTTGACGATGCAATTGTTGTAATTGAAAATGTTCAAAGACACATGGAAGCAGGTGATGAACCCAAAGTTGCAACACAAAAAACTATGGAAGAAGTTGGTGGAGCTCTTGTTGCAATGGCAATGGTGCTTATGGCGGTTTTTGTGCCTGTTGCATTTGTGCCTGGTTTAAGCGGATTAATGTACAAACAGTTTGGTGTATGTATTGCCGTTTCTATTGCATTATCTGCTATTGTTGCTTTAACATTATCTCCTGCTTTATGTACAACTATTTTAAGACGAAAAGAGCAAAAACCAAAACTTATTGCAAAATTTGATGAATGGTTTAAAAATATAACAGAAAGTTATATGACTTATGTCTCAAAATTTGTTTATAATAAAAAACTTACAGTAACAACTTTTGTACTTCTTTGTATATTGAGTGCATTTTTGTTTAAAATTATTCCCACAGGGTTTGTTCCAACGGATGATGAAGGTGTTTTATTGACATCTGTAAATTTGCCAGCAAGTGCTTCAATTTCAAGAACTTATGATGTTGTTGAAAGGATGGAAAAAAGTATAAAAGGTATTGACGGTATAGAACGTACTATGTGTTTTATTGGTATGAACGGTTCAAATACTGCATTTGTTGTTATGGAATTTAAAGATTTTAAAGATAGACAATTTAATTTTCTTCAAAAGATTATACGAAAAATGAAAGGAAAAGAAACAGATTTATCTATGTGGGCAATAAAATCACGTGTTGAAAAAGCCTTTGCTCCAATACGTGATGCAAGTATATATATAATAACACCTCCTGCTATTTCAGGTTTAAGTATGTATGGTGGATTTGAATTTCAAATGTTGTCAAAAGGTGAATATACACCTCAGGAACTGTCAAATATTGCAAATAACTTTATGGTTGTGGCTAATCAAAATAAAGCTTTATCAAATGTTTTTAATACATATCAAGCAAACATGTTGCAATATTTTATAAATATAGATTATGAACAAGCACTGGCACAAGGAGTTTCATTAAGCGAATTATACTCAACTTTAAGTGCAAACTATGGTACTTCTTATGTAAACGATTTTAACAAAATGGGGCGTGTATTTAGAGTTCAAATGCAAGCTGACAAAGAATATAGAAACAGACCTTCTGATATTACAAACCTATATGTAATGAATAATAAAGGAAAAATGATACCTGCAGCTACAATGGTTTCACTTGAAGAACATATTGGCGCTAGCATTATAAATAGATACAATCAATATCGTTCAATACAGTTTAATGGAAGTCCTGGGCCTGGAAAAAGTTCAGGTGAAGCTATGAAAGTTATGGAACAATTAGCTGATGAAAACTTTCCACAGGATATAACTTTTGAATGGTCAGGAACTTCTAAGCAAGAAATAGAATCATCAGGAACAACAGGCTATGTAATGGCTTTAGCATTATTATTTGTTTATTTATTCCTTGTTGCATTGTACGAAAGTTGGATGATACCAATTGCTGTACTTCTTATTGCTCCAATTGCAACAGTTGGTGCTCTGTTATTCCAATTGATAACAGCGCAAGCGTTTGACTTATACTCTCAAGTTGGTATGATTATGTTAATTGGTTTGGCAGCGAAGCAAGCAATTTTGATTGTGGAATTTGCTAAAGAATTGCATGAAAAGGACGGATTAAGTATTGAAGAGGCAGCAATGCAAGCAGCACATATACGTTTTCGTGCTGTTGTTATGACGGTTATTGCTTTTGTGCTTGGTGTCGTTCCTTTGCTTCTTGCACATGGTGCCGGTGCAGCAAGTCGTGTATCAGTTGGTACAACCGTTTTTGGTGGTATGCTTGCAGCAGGGGTCGCAGGTACAATGTTAGTACCCGCTTTTTATGTAATAGTACAATATGTTATAAATAAAATCATGGAAAAATTTAAAAAAACAAATGATAATAGTAATTAAAAACGTTATACGAGGTCAATATAAGTGAAAATACGTAAAATAGTTGCAATAATTATATGTGGATTATGTTTTAATTTAAATGCTATAGCTAATGAAATCGATGTTAATAATAGCCAGGAAATTGAAATTATTACACCATCGATTGAAGAAGCAATACAATCATTAAGCAGTGAAGAGAATAAAACAATTGAAGGGTCAGTTACCCAGGAACCTGGATTAAATTTAGAAGAATGTATTAAAATTGCACTTGCAAATAATCCTCAGATTCAATCTGCTATTTATAATAAAGAAATATATAAAACCAAAATAGGACAAGCCTGGGCAAATTATTTTCCTGAATTATCAGGCTCTATTGGATATAATAGAACAAAAAATTTAATGCCTGCATTAAGTTCAATTAAAATGCAGCCTTATAACTATATAAATACTGTTTCTGTCACAGCTTCTCAATTAGTTTATGATTTTGGTAAAACACGAACAAGCGCAAACGTGGCTAAAAAAACATATGAAGCAACTGAAAAAAATCTTGATGAAGTAATAAATACAGTTGTTTATGGTGTTAAAGAGGCATATTATAATCTATTATATTCTGTTCAACAGGAAAATGTGTTAAGAGAATCTGTTAAAATATATGAAGCACATTTAGAGCAGGCAAAATCATATTATGATATTGGTGTAAAAGCAAAAATTGATGTAATAACTGCCGAGCATAATTTAAGTAGCGTAAGATTAAGTTATATAAAAGCTAAAAATGCAATTGATATAGCATATGCAAATTTAAATAATGCATTGGGTGTTCCAAATAAAGATCCTTATAAAATATCTGATAATTTATCTTCAAGTTATTATGATGTAGATTTTGAAAAACTCATAAAAGATGCGTATGATGTAAGACCAGCTTTAATAATGGCTAAAAAGAAAGCAGAGGCTTCAAAATATTTAGTTAAAGCTTCAAAAGTTGCTTTTTTGCCGGATATAAACTTAGAAGCAAGTTACAACCTTGGCGGACGTGAGTTTACTGCTGATTATGGTTATGCTTTTGGCGGCTCATTATCCTATCCTGTTGTTAACTTAATGAAATTAAAGAAACAGGTTGATGAAGCAAAAGCTACGTATAGTAAAGACGAAAGTGATTATGAAGTTCAAAAACAAAATGTTTATCTTGAAGTTAAACAAGCTTATATAAGTTTAATTGAACTTGAAGATTCCATTCCGGTTTCAAAAATGGCATTATCACAAGCTAAGGAGCAATATGACTTAGCAAATGGACGTTATAAGGTTGGCTTGGGTGATGCAATTGAATTTAAAGATGCTGAAAACACATATCGCAATGCACAACTTGATTATTATAAAACACTTTTGGATTATAATGTGGCTGCTGCTAATTTGGAAAAAGTTGTTGGCACACCTTTAAAGGAAGCTAAGGCACCTTTATTATGATTGAAGTTAAAACTTATGCTAAAGTTAATTTAACTTTGGAAATTTTAAATAAACGCCCAAATGATGGTTTTCATAATATTCAATCCATTATGCAAAATATTGATTTGTTTGATGTTTTGTCGTTTAATATTACTAATATTGAATCTGAGAACCAAATAGAGATAAATGGTAACGTAAATTCAATACCATATGACAATACAAATCTTGTTTATCGTGCTATTGAGTTATTTTTTGAGAAAACAAGCATTAAAAATAAAAAAGTAGAAGTATATATTAATAAAAATATTCCAGTTGAAGCAGGTTTAGCTGGTGGAAGCTCAAATGCAGTTGGAACATTTGTTGCTCTGAATAAGTATTTTAATAATATTTTAAAAGATAATGAATTGCATAGTTTGTGTAAGTCTTTGGGGTCTGATCTAAATTTTTGTCTTGTTGGGGGGACATGTCTTTGCACTTCAAGAGGCGAGGTTGTTCAAAAATTAGATGATGTAAGTTTGAATATCTCTCTTATTAAACCCTTGAATATTGGAATAAAAGCCGGATATGCTTATAAAAAATATGCAGAAAAACAAATAAAAACACTTAAAGATAAAACTTCAAAACTTGTTAGGCTCATTCAAAATAACCAATTTGATGAAAAGTTAGTTTGTAACGATTTAGAATTACCTTTATTAAATGAAGTAAATGAATTTAAAAATATAAAAAAAGTAAAACCAAACTCTATTATGACAGGAAGTGGTTCTGTATTTTATATAATAAATGATACTTTCAATTATAATGATTTTGAGCCGGATAGGTATTTGATTTTTAATAATATAAAGACTTTTAACAAAGGATATGAAGTTTTGTAAAATAATTGCTACTTGAGTAATTTTTACCAATCCTTATCAATATAGGTTTTTAGCTTTATATGTTAAGTTTTTTAACAATTATAATCTAAAAATTAAAGAATTTATTTAATCTTGTCGATATGTATCATGTGTATCGTTAAGGAAAAAATGGAGATTTAGAAAATGGGTATGGCGGCTTCATCCTTGCGGTTAACTTCGTTAGCCGCCAGGAAAAATCAAGTTGAATTTGAAGGTCAACAAATTAACCAACAACGCGTGACTTTAAGCCAAAAGTCATCAGCTGTTTACAATCAAATGTTGGAAATGCAAGTTCCAACAGCACCAGATCCAAGTAATTATACAAAAATTGTGTACAAGTTTAACGCAGGATATGGTGAATCGCAAATTATTAATATGGCTAAAAAAGCATCAGGACCTTATAACTACAATATTACATATAAAAGTCCTGCAACTGAAAAAGTGTTGAGCAAATCAACATACAACAATGTTTCATTCACAAAACCGAATGATATTGATGGTAAACTATTTGAATATTTAAATACAAATATCAATGGTGAATCACATCAAATGGAATTGGTTGGTGGTTCAGATTCGGCTGAATTATTATCAAAATATAAAAATAATTTAAGCATTTATGAAAATATGAAAACAATTGAAGAACAGATTGCTTCATTAAGCGCACAAAAAGGTGCAGAAAAAGTAAGTTCTTCTACACAACGTGATATAGCTGAAGCTTTAGGTATTTATGATAAAACAAGCGCAGGCACAGAAGCATTAAAGAAATATATGCGTCCAAAATCATTTGAAACCGACCAAATTGATGCATTAAGTGATGATGCTAAAAAGGCAGCTGCTCGTACTTATAATTTACCAAATTATTCAAGTGAGGCTAAAGATAGCTTGGATAATTTAATTACTAGTTCAACTGAACAACAAGAATTATTAAATATATTAAATGGTATAAATAATACTTCACTTACCTGGGATAATATTAAAAATGAAACCAATATGGATGATTTAGCGGGTCTTGTTTATAACCATAAAAATGATAATGGTCGTCAAGACTTAAAAGATATATTATTTAATGCGACAGGCTATGATCCTTTAGATATTGGTGAAAAGGCAACTGCTGCAAGCCAAGCTGCATTAAGCCTTTATTATGCAGGAACAGGTGATGGTTCAATTAATACTGATATTACAAATGATGAAATGATTGCTATGTTAAAAGCAATGTTAAAGTCAATAAGTGCAACTGCTGACAATGCAGACGGTTATTCAACATCATCTGATTATTATTCCGCTGTTGTTCAACCAAGTTATACACAGTATGCAAACTCATCAGCTGTTGCAGGTATGGTAAATGTTGATAAAAATCAAGCATTATACCGTTATAAAGATGCAAATGATGATTGGGCATATATGTATGTGCCTTTGGATAATTTAAGTGAAACTTATCAAAGTACATATGCTGATAGTGTTATAGCTTATGAAAATGCAATTAGCTATGTAGATGGACGAACTGAAATTAAGCAACAAGATGCAAATATAGTTTTAAGTTCAGATGGTCAAATTACTAAAATCACATTTGCAGATGGTACTATGGTTCAACCAACTGTTACAACCGAAATGGACCAAGAAGCTTATGACTTTGCTATGGTTGAATATGAATACAAAAAAGATGTTTACGATAAAGCTATGAATGATGCAAATGCTCGCATTAAAGTTATTCAAGCACAAGACCAAAAATTAGAAGTCAGATTAAAACAATTAGATACAGAGCAAAAAGCTTTGTCAACTGAAATTGATGCAGTTAAATCAGTTCGTGATAAATCAATTGAAGGTTCTTTCAAAACTTTTGCTTAATTTTCGAAAATCTTTATTTTTCTTTCACGAATACACACAAACATAAGATACACACACAATTAATTAAGTTAAAATACTTAATAAAAAAAATCCCATTTTCAATTATTTCAGGCTTTATGCCTGTTTTTTTTTGTTTTCTTTTACTATTTTTTGATTTTAGACTAAAATATAAGTTATGAATTATATATTTGCTTTATTTGTTTTACTATCAATATTTTTTGGTATAATAAACAACACATTAAATGACGTTGTTGACTCAATTTGGATTGGATGTAAAAAAACATTGGATATTTCAATATATCTGATTGGAATTATGGCTTTTTGGCTTGGCGTTTTAAATATAGCTAAAAAAAGCGGGCTATTAAATTTATTTTCAAAAATTGTAACGCCCATTATAAATGAACTATTTAATGAATTACCAAAAGATTCAGAAATACAAGGAAATATAGCATTAAATTTTAGCGCTAATTTCTTAGGATTAGCAAATGCAGCAACTCCATTTGGTATTTCGGCTATTAAAAAAATGCAGGAAATTAATATTGATAAAACATCAGCGTCAAATTCTATGTGTATGCTTCTTGCAATGAATACCGCAGGATTCCAGCTTATACCAGCAACTATTATTGCAATTTTAGCATCTAACGGATTTAAAAATCCGCAAGTTATAATTTTCCCTACATTAATTGTCACATTTATTGCTTTTGTAAGCTCTATTTTATTTGCTAAATTAATGCAAAAAATTTATAAAAAACAGCAAAATAATCAAAATGCCACTAAACAAAATGATAATATCGAGGTAACAAACTATGGAATTAATTAATAAAATTTCAATTTTAATTTTGCCTCTTTTAATTGTATTTATTTTTATATATGCATTAATAAAAAAGACAAACATATATGAATCCTTTGTTGATGGAGCAAAAGATGGAATAAATTGTGCGGTTTCAATAATTCCCTATTTGCTTGCAATAATAGTTGCTATTTCAATGCTTCAGGCTAGTGGAATTTTTGAATTTATTGCGGATAAATTTAAATTTGTTTTTGATGCATTAAAACTTCCATGCGATATTTTTCCATTAATGATAATAAGAAGTCTATCAGGAAGTGCTTTGTTGGGACTTGTTTCGGATATTTCAGACAAATTTGGTAATGATGCTTATATAACTAAATTGGCTGCTATTATGGCAGGAAGCAGTGAGACTACTTTTTATGTTATTTCTGTTTATTTTGGAGCTGTTGGAGTTAAAAAACTCAGGTATGCACTCTTTTGCGGATTATTTGCTGATTTAGTAGGTATTATTGCTGCAATTGGTATTTGTAATTTATTCTTTTTATAAAAAATAGTCTTGACCTTTGGGTTAAAAGAATGATTTGACATTTATTTTTTTGAGTTAAAATAATTAAAAAATTAGTAAGGGAGATTATAATTTATGAAAATTGATGTAAAAAATATAGACATCAAAAATGAAATTTGTGATGTGCTAGTTGTTAATTTATTTGAAGGTGTAAAAAATCCATCCGGTGCAACAGAAGTTATTAACGAGGCTCTTAATAATAAAATTGTAAATTATGTTATTGGACGTGAAGGATTTAATGGTGAGTTTGGCAGTTTTTATACATTGCCAGTTATGAATAATGAAATAAATGCTAAAAAAGTATTGATAGCAGGTCTTGGCAAGGAAGAAGATTTCAATTTAAATAAGTTAAGAGAATTAAGTGCAAAAATTTTAAGAGAATGTAAAAATAATAAAAATGATAAAAACATTGTTTCTGTATTGCATGGTAAAGGTATTGGCGAATTATGTACAAAATGTTGCGCTAAAACAATGGCTGAGGGGTTAACAATAGCAAATTATAAATTTGATAAATACATAAATGATGAAGAACAAAATAAATCAAATCAAATTGAAAGTTTTATAATATGTGAAAATGATGAAACTAAAATTGAAAAAATTAAAGAAGGAGTGAATATTGGTGAAACCATTGCAAAAGCTTCAAATTTTGCAAAAGATTTAATAAATGAAGCTGCATATGTTGTTACACCTGAAAAATTAGCAGAAGTTGCTAAAAAAATTAAAGGTGTAGATGTTAAAATTTATGATAAAAAAGATATAGAAAAAATGAATATGGGTGCATATTTAGCTGTTGCTCGAGGAAGTGTCAATGAGCCTAAATTTATTCATTTAACTTATAAGCCTCAAAATTCTGTACCTGACAAAAAAGTTGCAATAGTTGGCAAAGGTATTACCTTTGATTCAGGCGGTATGGATTTAAAACCACCATCTTCAATGTTGAATATGAAATATGACATGTCAGGCGCTGCTTGTGTTCTTGGTATATTTAATGTGTTATCTGAATTAAATATAAACAAGGAAGTTCATGGTATTATAGCAGCTTGTGAAAATATGATAAGCGGATGTGCTTATAAACCTGGAGATATTTTAACTGCAAAAAACGGCAAAACAATTGAAGTCGATAACACAGATGCCGAAGGTCGTTTGACTTTGGCTGATGCTTTGTGTTTTGCTGATGAACTTAATGTCGATGAAGTTATTGATGTTGCAACTTTAACAGGTGCTTGTATGGTAGCATTAGGAACATGCGCAAGCGGTATTATGGGAACCAACCAAGAGTTTATTGATAAACTAATTGAAGTTTCAAAATCAAGCGATGAAAAGTTGTGGCAGCTTCCTCTTTTTGAAGAATATGATAAAAGTTTAAAAAGTGATATTGCTGATATGAAAAATACAGGCTCAAGATATGGCGGAGCTTCAACTGCCGGTGTATTTTTAAGTAAATTCATTAAAAATAAAAACTGGGCTCATATTGATATAGCTGGAACTGCATTTTTGGAAAAACCTAATAAATTTGGTACAAAAATGGCAAATGGGTCAATGGTTAGAACTCTTTTATATTATTTAAAAGATTGCAAATGTAAATAGTTGATTTATAAATTATTACTATGAAGATTATTAAGCCTAAAAAATTAACAAAAGGTGACACAATTGGCATTTTGTCAATATCTGGTGCCATTGATAATAAAGATGACTTGTATAAATCCGTTAAGTATTTTGAAAATGAAGGATTTAAAGTCGTTTTATCCAATAATATTTTTGATAATATTGATGGAATATCAGGAAGTGTTGAAACAAGGCTAAAAAATCTTCATAGTTTTTTTCTAGATGATAATATTAACGCAATTTTTTGTGCTCGTGGCGGGTTTGGAACTTTAAAACTTGTTAATTTTATTGATTATGAACTTATAAAAAATCATCCAAAAATTTTTGCTGGATTTTCTGATATTACAAATTTAAACGCAATGTTTTACAAAAAATCAAATTTGCTTACTTTTTATGCTCCCATGCCATATGTCGATTTTGTTGATGATATTGATGAATATACAAAGAATATGTTTTTCGATACTTTAATGGGAAATTTATCATTATATAAGTCAACCTCCTTGAAAGTTTATAAAGAAGGTATTGCAAAAGGAGTTTTATTTGGTGGAAACTTGTCAACTATAACTTCACTTTGTGGTGTTGATTTTATACCAAATAATGAATTTATTTTATTTATTGAAGATTGGCATGACCCAACTTATAAAATAGATAGAATGTTAACTCAATTATTAAATATTAAACAATTTGAAGACAATATTAAGGGAATTGTTGTTGGAGAATTTTTGAGCATTGAAGAAGAACAATATTTTGATAATATTTTTTATGATATTGCAGAAAGATTAGATATACCTATAGCTTCAGGATTTAAAATTTCACATGGAATGCAAAAAATGACACTTCCATATGGTATAAAGTGTGAATTTGATGCAAAAGTTGGTGAAATTAAAATGTTGGAAGATATATTTATTAATTAAGTATTTATTTCCTTAGATATTTGAGAATGTAAGACACCAGCTTTTGTTAAATTATAAACTAAAGTTTCATACCTTTGTTCTTCTTCTCCATAAGGTACTTTAAGTTTTATTAATTCAGATACATTC
>USEW01000038.1 GCA_900553845.1 uncultured bacterium | reverse complement strand
AAACAGGTGAAAGACTTGTAGGGCAGCTTGCAAAACGTCAAGCTATATTGAATCCTGATAAAACCGTTATATCAATAAAACGTGAAATGGGTAACGATTATAAAGTTAATATTGATGGTAAAAATTATTCACCTCAGGAAATATCAGCAATGATATTAAGAAAATTAGCTGACGATGCATCATCATATTTAGGTGAAAAGGTTACATCAGCAGTTATAACAGTTCCTGCATATTTTAACGATGCACAAAGACAAGCAACAAAGGATGCTGGTAAAATAGCAGGTTTGGATGTACTTCGTATCGTGAACGAACCAACAGCAGCAGCTTTAGCGTATGGTCTTGAAAAAGATAAACCTGAAAAAGTTCTTGTATTTGACTTAGGTGGCGGTACTTTTGATGTATCTGTTTTGGAAATAGGTGATGGTGTTCATGAAGTTTTATCAACATCAGGTGATACAAGACTTGGTGGTGACGATTTTGATGAAAAAATAATTAATTATTTAGCTGATGAGTTTAAAAAACAAGAAGGCATTGACTTGCGTAATGATAAACAAGCTATGCAACGTTTAAAAGAAGCTGCTGAAAAAGCAAAATGCGAATTGTCATCAGTAGTTGAAACAACAGTTAATTTACCTTTTATTACAGCTGATGCAAACGGTCCTAAGCACTTGGATGTGACATTGACCCGTGCTAAATTTGAAGAATTGTCACATGATTTGTTAGAAAGATGTAAAACACCTGTTGAACAAGCATTAAAAGATGCAGGACTTTCAAAAGGTGATATTGATGAAGTTGTTTTAGTTGGTGGTTCAACTCGTATTCCTGCTGTTCAGGCATTAGTAAAAGAATATACAGGAAAAGAGCCAAACCAATCAGTTAACCCGGATGAAGTTGTAGCTGTTGGTGCTGCTATTCAAGCCGGTGTTTTAGCAGGTGAAGTAAAAGATATAGTACTTCTTGATGTTACACCTTTGACTTTAGGTATTGAAACATTAGGGGGTGTAATGACTTCTTTGGTTCCAAGAAACACAACAATACCTGTTTCAAAATCACAAGTATTTTCAACAGCTGATAATAATCAAACAGCAGTTGATATCCATGTACTTCAAGGTGAACGACCTATGGCTAAAGATAACAAGTCATTAGGTATGTTTAGACTTGATGGCATTCCGCCAGCAATGAGAGGTGTGCCTCAAATTGAAGTTACTTTTGATATTGATGCAAACGGTATAGTTAACGTTTCAGCTAAAGATAAGGCTACAAATAAAGAACAAAAAATTACAATTACAAATTCTTCAAACTTAAGTGAAGCTGATATTGACAAGATGGTTAAAGAAGCTGAACTTAATGCTCAAGAAGATAAGGCTAAAAAAGAAGAAGCTGAGATTAAAAACAACGCAAATAGCATTATTACAAGTGTTGACCGTTTGATAAAAGATTTTGAAGGTAAAATATCAGACGATGATAAGAAAAAACTTGAAGATGAGAAGAAAGCTGTTGAAGAAGCCTTAAACACAAATAAACCGGCAGATGAGATTAAAAAATTATCTGAACAGCTTCAACAGACTATGTTTGCAATATCACAGGCTGCATATCAAAGTGTTCAAAATGAAGGACAAACTGAAAACGCTCAAGCAGGAGCTAATGAATCTTCAAATGAACAAACTTCATCTCAATCAAATGACAACAATAATAACGATGATGTTATTGATGCTGAATATACAAAGGAATAAAACTGCGTAAGCCAAAGCGCAGCACTTGAGCGACTGCGACTCAGCAGACGCAAAAGTGCGAAGTCAAATTTTGACAAGTGCTGGGTGTGCTTTTCAAGCACACCCAGCACGAAAGCTCGCAGCAATCCGCTGAATGCAAGGATAGCAAGTTGTCAATAATTTGAAACCAACGAAAAAAGGTGTTTTCGAAGAAAACTCCACAGGAGCGAAAGACCCCCAAAACACCGATTGAACTTCAACGCAACAATCGGGGGAATGCGTAAAAAACACGTAAGCCGTGTGAAAAACAAAACCTGAAACGACCCAGTTTCAGGTTTTGTTTGAAACAATTAATGACCGCCGTAGGAAAGACGACCGAATGAAATGAGGGCGGATGCCTCAGGCGGGAAAAAACGCGTAAGCCGTGTGAAAAACAAAAACCTGAAACAATTTAGTTTCAGGTTTTTGTAGTTATAGGCCGGAATTACAAATCCGACATTTCTAACTCAGGATTATATTTTAGATGCCGGTTAGTGCAAACATGTATATAAATCTACAATATAAATACAATAAAATAAAAAAAAAAATAATTGAATAAAAAATATTATGTGGGATAATATAGGCATAAAAAAGTGGAAACACGAGTGTAAAAAAAGAAAAAAAGGAGAAATCAAGATGCCAACATTTATTGAAGATGTAAAAGCACGTCAGATACTAGACTCACGCGGTAACCCAACAGTTGAGGTGGATGTAAAATTGTCATGCGGAGTAGTAGGCCGCGCAGCTGTTCCAAGTGGAGCTTCAACAGGTATCCATGAAGCATTGGAACTACGCGATGGAGATAAATCAACTTATAACGGCAAAGGTGTAATGCAAGCAGTTGATAACGTAAATACAATCATAGCTCCTGAATTGATTGGTGAAGATGCTTCAAACCAATATGAAATAGATAGATTAATGTTGGAATTGGATGGAACAGAAAACAAATCAAAGTTAGGTGCAAATGCAATATTAGGTGTTTCTCTTGCTTGTGCAAAAGCAGCATCTATGGCATATGAAATGCCGTTATACAAATATTTAGGCGGAATAAACGCGACTACATTGCCAGTACCTATGATGAACATCATAAACGGCGGGGCACATGCAGATAACAATATTGACTTCCAAGAATTTATGATAGCTCCGGTTGGTGCTTGCAATTTTCAAGAAGCTATTCGTATGGGAGCTGAAGTTTTCCATGCATTAAAGAAAGTATTAAATGAAAAAGGCTTAGCTACATCAGTTGGTGATGAAGGCGGTTTTGCTCCAAATTTGAAAAGCAACGAAGAAGCTATTGACGTTATCATAACAGCAATTAAAAATGCAGGATATACAACTGAACAAGTAAAAATTTGTTTAGATGTTGCATCATCTGAATTTTATAAAGATGGCAAATATGTCCTTGAAGGTGAAGGGGGTAAATCTTTGAACTCATCTGAAATGGTTGAGTTCCTTTCTGACTGGGTGGAAAGATTCCCGATTATCTCAATTGAAGACGGTATGGCTGAAGAAGATTGGGAGGGTTGGAAAATGCTTACTGATAAAATAGGCTCAAAATGCCAGCTTGTTGGTGACGATTTGTTTGTTACCAATGTTAAACTTTTGGCTAAGGGTATTAAATCTGAAACAGCTAATTCAATCTTAATCAAAGTTAACCAAATAGGAACATTATCTGAAACTTTAGCTGCAATAAATATGGCGCAAAAATCAGGTTATACAGCAATATCATCACACCGTTCAGGTGAAACAGAAGATACTTTTATTGCTGATTTGGCTGTTGCTTTAAATTGCGGTTTAATAAAAACAGGTTCAGCTTCTCGTTCAGATCGTATGGCAAAATATAACCAATTAATACGTATTGAACAAGAACTTGGTTCAGCTGCAAAATACCCTGGATTGAGTGCTTTTAATGGACAAAATACTTTGTGCCATTGCGCTTGTGATTGCAAATAATAAATATTATTAAAATTTAACAATAATAAAGAGGCTAAAAATTTTTAGCCTCTTTTGTTTTACAAAAGTTAACTTGACTATATATCCTATTTATTATAATTTTAGTATATAAATGAAGTATGATAAAGATTAGGAGAGAACTATGAATGTTTTGGGAAGTAATTTTTTTGTTAATAAAACAAAAGTGAATAAAGTTGTTGAAAGAAATACATCAGCTCCATTACAATATAATTATTCAAGCAGTAGGCTTGATACAATCAGCGAAAATGATAGTTTTGTAGAAGATAAAAAAACAAACTTTTTAGAAAAAATAAAAAATATTTTTAATCGTTTGTTTTCAAGCTGCAGTTTAAAAAAAGATTCCACCACGTCTTTAGATTTAGAAAATCAACAACAAAATAAAGAGACTTTACCTTGGGCGGATACAAAACTTACATATAATTATAATATTATGGTGCCAGGAATTTACTTTGTTGACAGCTTTGATTTTGATGAAAAAACATATTCGCCTATGAACTCTCAACTTTCTGAACATAGTTCGGCTTCATATATAAATTTTGATTTATTGACAAATTCTTCATCAATGGCAGCAACGCCACTATCAGAATTTCGTCCTTCAAGTTATGACTTTGTTATAGAATCATACAAAGCTAGGCATTGAAAATAATTAAAAGATTTAATATTGACACTGACCTTTGGTTAATCAGATAATGTCAAAAGGGTCAACATCAATAGTTAATTTTATATCATTAGGAGTTTTTATTGACTTAATAAAAGCACCAACAATATTATGTCCTTTTTCTCCTAATTTATTCTTTATTAAAATATGATATCTATATTGTTCTCTTAAGCGTGGAATAATACAAGGGTTTGGACCTAAAATTTGAATATAATCATTTAGTCCTTTATTTTTAATTATATTTGCAAGCTTAAAACATATTTCATTAATAGCTCTATTTACCATTAAATTATTAGTTGAAGAAAGAATAATTCTGATAAGCTGACTAAAAGGAGGATATTCAAATGCTTCACGTGTTTCAAGTTCAGTTTCATAAAAATCCAAATATGATTGATTTGAAGCTGCTTCAATTACAAAAAAATCTGGATTAAATGTTTGAAAATAGACTTTTCCCTGGCAATCACCACGACCAGAACGTCCTGCTAGCTGGGTCAAAAGTTGAAACCCTCGTTCTTGCGCTTTATAATCAGGTAGTGTAAAACATAAATCCGCCATTAGCATGGCTGATAGCGTTACATTTTTATTGTCTATTCCCTTACCTATCATCTGAGTGCCAATTAAAATATCAATATTACCCTTTTCAAATTCGTTTAAGATAAAAATATGTTCATTTTTTTTAGTCATTACATCACTATCAATACGAGCTATTTTAGCATCTTTAAAAAGTTTTGAAGCTATAATTTCAACTCTTTGAGTGCCAAATCCAGTTGGTTTAATAGCATTTGAACCACAGTTTGGACAAATATCCACCATTTTTTCACTATGCGAACACCAGTGACATTTTAATGTGTTATCATTAGAATGATAAATTAAAGGGATATCGCAATTTTTACATTTTATAACCTCACCACAGGCAAGACACTGTATTGATGTAGCGAACCCACGACGATTAATAAGGAGGATTACTTGTTTTTTCTCACTTAATGTATCTTCAATTGCTTTAATCAAGGGAAGCGAAAAAAAACCACCTTTAGTTTTAAACACTTCTTCTCGCATATCAATAATATTCACGTTTGCCATTTTAGCATTATTAAATCGGGAATTTAAATAAAGAATATTGTCGGTATTTTTAGCTTCATAATAAGTCTCAACACTTGGTGTAGCGCTACCTAGAAGCAAGTTTATTCCATATATTTTAGCAAGTTTTTTAGCAACAATAAGCGCATTATACCTAGGTGTCGGATTAGTTTGTTTATAAGAACTTTCATGCTCTTCATCAATAATTATTAAACCTAAATTTTTTATAGGCGCAAAAACCGCTGAACGAACTCCTATTAATATTTTTATTTCATCATTATTAATTTTTTGCCATATGTCATACTTTTCCCCTTCACTTATTGAACTATGCCATATTGCAACAATATTTTTATCAAACTTTTTAATTAATCGTTTTAATATTTGAGAGGCAAGCGCAATTTCAGGCAACAAAAACATAACATTCATACCGCTTTTTAATGTGTCATAAATAAGTTTAAAATATATTTCTGTTTTACCACTTCCTGTTATACCATGAAGCAAAATAGGGTCAAATTTATAATTTGGATTTGCAAATTTTTGTTTTATTGCATTATAGACATCACTTTGTTGAGAATTAAGCTCATATAATGATTCAGTTTTAACATCTTTGAACACACTTAAAGCATCACGAAAAACATTAACTTCACAAACCTTAATCAAGTCTAAAGCAACAAGTTTTTTAATCGTTGCATTTGAGGTTTGAAAACTTTCACAAATTTCACTTAATGTTAAGAGGGGATTTTCTTTTATCCAATCAATTATCTCTTTTTGTCGTTTGGTTATTTTGTTTGTTTTTATAAAATTTTCATCTTTAATTAACTTTAAATAATCTTCATTTACACTATAAACTATTTTTGTTTTTGCTTTTTGTTTTTCATTTTCTATTTCATATTTAACTGTTATTATGTTCTGTCTTTTTAGTTTAGCTATTATTTTTGAAAATTCAATACTTTTTATTTTAAGTCTTTTTTGCAAAATTGAAGATTTTATCTTATATTCATCTTCAAGCTTTATCAAGTCTAAAAATTTATTTTCATAAAAATTATATTTTGATTTGTCATAATCAAAATTAACCAGGTAAATCATTTTGCAAGGCTGTTTTAAAAATTCAAGCGGTAGGGCGGTTTCAAGAACATCTTTTATATCACATATATAATAATTTGAAACCCACTCCAAAAACTTTAAATATTTTAAGTCAAATAATGGATTTTTTGAAATTACGTCAATAATTTTTTTCGCTTTAATACTTTTATCTAAATAATTTGAAAATCCGACAACAAAAGCGCAAACAACACCAAAGCTTCCAAATGGAACAACAACACAAGAGCCTATTTCAAGTTTATTTTTAAGATTATCATCAATTAAATAACTAAAAGTTCTCGTTCCCATGTTTTTGACATCCACAAGAACGAGAGCATATTTATGATTATTAATGTCTAATGGTTTATTCATCACTCAAGCCATCAAGTTCGCCAATTGCAACTTCAACAGCTTGTTTTAAAATAGATAAATCACCTGGTGATATAGTCACCCCCTTTTTTGTAGGCAGCCAGCTTGCACCATTATCGGTTGTATAAAATATTCTCAAATCCAAATATTTTTTACCCTTATACTCATTTATGGCAATTTGAAGTTGTTCTGTTGAACTACGCTCAATTGTTGATATAAGTTTATTATCACTCATAAAAATCTATTCCTTTTAAATTACATTTACCATAAAAAGTATAACATGGAAATAATTTAGGATGTTATTTTATTTCTGAAGATTTCATAAGCTGCATACTTTTTTTAAGCCTCATACCTTCGTCTTGATATGCTTCATCAATAAATGCTAATTTTCTTTTAAGTTTTTCTTCATCACTTATTTGCAGAGAATCAATAAATTTAAAATCAATCTCACGATAAATTAATGTCTCCATAAGAAAATCGTGTTTTTTTTTCTTCAGAAACATCTAATTTTTCTACTGTATGCAATAATTCATCTATATTTTTATAATTTTGCAAACTTGCTAAATATTTTTCATCTGTATTTTTATAATTTTGCATAATTTCCAAATCTTCTTCGTCCAATTCCAAGGATTCGGTTCTACACATTTCATACTCTTCACTCACATCATCAAAATTAAGACTGTTTTCAGTTTTACCACTTATTGAATCTGAATATTGATTTTCCATTCCCGACAATTCCAAATCATCATCAGAATCACAAGTATTTCGTTTAGTTCGTTCAGTAACAAACATTGAATATGAGTCATTATCCTCAATTTCCTTATTTTGTACCGGCAACACTCTATATAACGGTATATCTAATATTTCAGCATGTTCAGCATGGTTATTTCCACTATGTTTTATTAACTGACCTACATCTGCTGCTATAGCATTTTTTCCATTGTTTAAATTCTTTCTTGCATTGCGACCAATACAATTACCGCCAAATCCTTGCAAGGAAGACATACCGTTAAAGTTAATTTTCATATAAATATTCCTCTCTCTATACTTACAACTACATTTAGCATTGTAGTATGAAAGAAATTATAAGTAAAGAAAATTTTTATAATTGTAACAAAGTTTAATAAAATCTAAGATGCACTAAAATACTCTTTAAATATCTTCATTGAGCAATATTGGCCGCACATGGTGCAAGGTTTACCATTATCAATTTTGTCAAATACACATTTATCTATTGCATATTTTGCTTGGCTGTCCCAATCAAGATTTTTACGGGCTATACTCATATTTCTATCTTGCTCAATAGCTTTTTCATTTCCACGACCTATATCAGCAGCGTGTGCAGCTATTTTACTTGCAATAATACCTTCACGAACTTCTTTAACATTAGGCAAACCTAAATGCTCTGCAGGTGTTACATAACATATGAAATCAGCACCATGTATAGCTGCCAAAGTTCCGCCAATAGCAGATGTTATATGGTCATACCCAGGCGCAATGTCTGTCACCAATGGTCCAAGCACATATAAAGGAGCATTGTCGGTTAATACTTTTATTGTCTCAATCATTGAAGGGATTTTATTTATTGGCACATGTCCAGGACCCTCTACCATTGTTTGAACACCATAATCACGAGCGCGTTTTACAAGCTCACCTAAAACTATTGTTTCAGCAACCTGCGCACGGTCACCTGCATCAGCAATGCATCCAGGGCGTAAACCGTCACCTAATGACAAAGTGCAATCATAAGTGCGGGCTATTTCAAGCAATTCGTCATAATATTCATACAAAGGATTTTCCCTGCCAGTTGATTTTATCCAACAAGCAAGCATTGAACCGCCACGGCTTACGATATCACATATTCGGCCTTGTTTTTCCAATTGCTCAACTACAAATTTTGTAACGCCACAGTGAACAGTTATAAAATCGACACCATCTTTACATTGTTTTTCAATATCTGAAAACAGCTTGTCTTTACTTAATTTTGAAATATCACGAAATTCATCCAACGCCTCTTTTCCAGCTTGATATATTGGAACTGTTCCAATTGGTAGTTTTGTTGAGGCAATTATTTTACGCCGAACATCGTCAATATCAGAACCTGTTGACAAATCCATTAAAACATCAGCACCTGTTGTTTCAATAATTTTTACTTTATCAAGCTCTTCATTTAAAGAACTTCTTTCAAGTGACGTACCGATATTTGCATTAATCTTTACAGTTGCCCCATTACCAACTGCCGTTGGGATTACATTCTTACGGGTGTTATTCTTTAATATTACAAGTGAACCATTAGCTACATTTTTTAATACTTTGTTTTTGCAAATTCCTTCTCTTTGCGCAACATATTCCATTTCACTTGTCAAATTACCGTTTTTTGCTTCGATTAGCTGTGTCGTCATTTAATATAACTCCCCTTCTTTAAAAATTTTACCTTTAAATTATTTAGTTGAATGAAGCATAATGCCTCATTCAACTATAAAACTCTCTTCTTTATTATAAACTAACTCTAACCATTAACTCAAATTATAATGATTGATTCCAAATAGCATCACTTATTGTAGTTTTTGTCTTTTGTATTGAATCTGATGCTAAGTTTACATTATTTGGAGTGAAGATAAATACAGAATCACCTATTTTTTGTTGATTTCCGCATAATGCATGAGCAGCTCCGCATAAAAAATCAACAATACGTACTGATTGCTCTTTATCCAATAAATGAAGGTTTAATAATACTGTTTTTCTTTCTTTTAAATGTTTAATTATTTGAGCAGCATCATTATATGCTCTTGGTTCGCAAACCATAACTTCATGTCCATTTCTCATAATTGGTAAATCAACCACCTTGCTTTGAGAATTGTCAAAAGATTTGTTGTTTGGCTGACTATGATATTTTGGACTTAAAGCATAATTCCCATCTGTAGGATACTCCATATTTGATGCTTCGTCTTCTAAATCACCAAAAATGTCTTCATTATTATTTTTTTCAAATCCTGCTGTTAAAAAATCCACCAAAGATTTTATTTTATCAGATACCATTGTCACCTTCATTCTCCTTTATTACTTAATTTTTCTTTAATCGAATATTCTTTTACCTAATCGAATCATCGTTGAGCCGCATTTAATTGCTTCTATATAATCTTGACTCATACCCATTGATAATTCGTCTAAACTGTCTTTATATTTTGAGTTTAACTCAAATTTTAGCTTTTTAACTCCATCAAATAGAGCATATAATCCGCTTTCATTCATACTTTTGGGTGCCATAGTCATCAAACCTTCTATTTTGATATTTTCTAAGTTTCTAATTATTGGATAAGTTTTGTATAACTCTTCTATACTAAATCCTGTTTTACTTTCTTCATTTGCATAATTTACCTGCAAAAGTATCTTCTGACATTTATTTATAGCTTTTGCTTCAACATCTATTTTTTGCGCAAGCTTTAAACTATCTACTGAATGTAT
The DNA here is from genome assembly GCA_900553845.1 of uncultured bacterium. GTDB lineage: Bacteria > Cyanobacteriota > Vampirovibrionia > Gastranaerophilales > Gastranaerophilaceae > UMGS1477. The sequence continues at coordinate 2,330 of USEW01000038.1, read as the reverse complement.
AATATCAAAATATTTTACCGCTTTTTTGACCTTATTACTTTGTAAATGACCAATTAAGTGAAATTTTGATTCATTTCTTATATTTTGAGGCAAGCTTTCGATTTTATTTATGGCATCAACTACCTTATTTTCACCAAAATCACGCAACCCTTCGTTATAAGCTTCAATTAGTCTATCAACGCCATAATATTTTGTGACAGCTATTATTTTTACTTGTGAATGTGCAAGTTGTTGTCTTATTTGTTTTAAGTTTTCTTTTATATTACCCATGTTCATTGATACATTTTAATTATAACAGCTAATACTTATCTGACAACGGTTTTTGCTTATTTTTATCAAATATCCCCAAAATCCATGTTAATCATGCTTTTTCACGATTTTTTGTTTGTAAACTTTCGTTAATATTTGCTTAAATTTTCTTAATATTTTACATTTTTTACCAATAATATCAATATTTTGAATAATACAACATTTATTGGCATGGATTTTATCTATTGAAAAACATAAAAATTAAGCTTATTATATATTTATGACAATAGTTAAAAAACTTTTATCTTTCCATCAAGTCAAAGCCGGTGATTCTACTGGTTATAACAATTGCAAAAAATTTCCAAATATCTTTCTATACTGGATTAATGCTATTATGCCAATAAACTTTAAATTTATGGAAGAAGTTTATATTGCCTGCGACAATAAAGACATAAACTCTTTAATTTCAATTAAACCCATTAATCACAATAATAAACGTTTTGAAATTGTTAAATTTTATCTTGATAATGACAGCAATAACTCAGGCAAACTACTTATGGATTTTGTTGTTTCAAAATTTGCAGCAAAAGGTGTAATTAGTTTTACAGCCTATGTTGATGAAAACAAAATTGATGTAATAAACTTATTTTCAAATAATTGCAGCTTTCGCAATTTTTCATCACACCAATTCTTTAAAATAGGCAAAGAAAACATTGACGATAATTTATCATTTGACGACATTTATATTGAAAAATCAAAAAATATAACTGCAAAAAATGTAGCACAGCTATATAACGAAAGTATACAACCTTATTTTAGACTACCATTGGAAAAATCACAAAATGAATTTAAAAATTCAATTTTTAATATTTTTTTAAATAACACATTTGTTTTTAATATCTATAATAAAAATAACAACGAATTATGCGGATTTATCAGACTTTTAACTTATGATAATCTAAATTATATTATGGACATGACTTTAATTAATCCTTTTTGTCATAATTTTAGAAGTATTTTAACTTTTTGCTATAATTTTTTGAATAATAAGTTTAAAAACTTTAACTTAATTTTTAAAAACAAAAAATATCAAATAAATTCAAACATTTTTGAAGACTTTTTTAAGGAAAATAAAATAAATATGGTATAATGGACAAAAAATAATTTGGAGTATGAAATGAGTTATATAATAATAGGAAATATATTTGGGGATAGGAAATAATTATGAGTATAACAATAGAAGAATTGAATAAATTAGATAAAGACACATATCAAATTATAGATATTCGTGACAAAGAGGAAGTTCAAAAAGACGAAATGCCGGGAGCGGTTTACGTTCCGTCAGATGATATAGAAACAAGCGAAAAGGTTGATTTATCAAAAAAACTGATTATTTGTTGCAGAATAGGTAAAATAAGCATAGACGTTGCGGAGCGGCTAAGAGAAAAAGGCGTTGACGCGGTGAGCTTTGAGGGCGGATATACTGCATGGCTGTTGGATTCGATAAAGCGAAAAGAGGCCGAGAGTATAAGTCGTGATGTTGAACAAAGTATAAGAAAAAAATTCCGTAAAAAAATTTGGCGTATGTTTGCAAAAGCAATTAATACTTATGATTTGGTTAAAGAGGGCGACAAGATTGCGGTCTGTATATCGGGCGGAAAAGACTCAATGCTTATGGCAAAACTTTTTCAGGAACTTAAACTTCACAATAAATTTGAATTTGAAGTAAAATTCTTGGTTATGGATCCCGGTTACAGTCCTGAAAACCGTAAGGTTATAGAGGAAAATGCAAGGAAATTGAATATCCCTATAACTATTTATGAATCCGATATATTTGAGTCGGTTTATAATGTTGAAAAGTCGCCTTGCTATTTGTGTGCAAGAATGAGAAGGGGATATTTGTATAAATTCGCAAAGGATATGGACTGTAATAAAATTGCGTTGGGACATCATTATGACGATGTAATTGAAACGATATTAATGGGAATGCTGTATTCGGGACAGGTGCAAACAATGATGCCGAAACTTCACAGCACAAACTATGAGGGAATGGAACTTATACGACCGCTTTATTTAATTCG